>CAJXLZ010000131.1 GCA_913056505.1 uncultured Desulfurellaceae bacterium | reverse complement strand
CATTTCTAGAGCTTCTTTATAGGATATATGCTTCAACAATTGAGCATTAGTAAAATAATTTGGATTTGCATTTAGCACACCTTCAACATCTTTCCAAATAGCCTCATATTCTTCAAGGCTCACTTTTTGAGAGCTGGGTTGCTTTAATGAATAACCTATTAAGGTTTTTTCCATAAATCCTGTAATTTTTGTGACGGCATTATTAACCTGTACCACGGATAAGGATTTATCCGCGATGAGTACACCTTCAGCAGTATCTTCAAAAGCTTTAGCCAGTAAGCTTAATTTATTTTCAATATCTTTATTAGATAAATAATAAATAGTTGCATACAACACATCTGGCATTTGTTGTAAGTTTTCAGGTTTCTCAATTTTGCCAAAACTAATTTTAGACTTTAATTGCCAACTTTGCACTAAATATTTTGATCTATTCTTTAGCGTATTTAAAAGTTTTTTTGTTATTAATATTGTTAAATACAAAGAGGCTATTACTGCGAACAAACTGATATATATAGCGCTAAATCCGTATAATCTTAAAGATTCCGATAAATGCTGTCCCGAATTTGTGCCTATTGCCGTTAAAAATACCAGTTGCCCCAATGTTTTCATAAGTGTGTTTGAGTGTGGTGAGAGCTGCCATACAAATGGGCCTGTTCTTCCCAGTCTTCCTAATATTAATGATGTTATAAGGATGCCACCCACAAAACTCAATTTAATCATGCCTACCCCTGGTATATTAAAGGGTATACTGCCGACGAATATGCCTATAATTATGCCTACAGATATAGGCAAAAAATCTGCCGCAGGATAGGTCAGCAAATTATTTCCTATAAGTTCTTCAACTTTTTTGCCATATTTTTCCGGTGCTACTATGTACAGTTTATCGCCCAGCATCAAGGTAATGTTGGGATATGGGGATATGTCTATGCCAGCACGTCTTATTTTTGTTATAGTTCCTCTTAAGCGTCTTAATTTTTTCATATCCGATATTTTTCTGCCTACTATATCTTTTGATGTTACAAGCAATCTATATATCTTCATATAATCATGGAACTCGTATTTTTTTGGCAGCTCTTCACCTAAGATTATCTTTATATCATTCAGCTGCTCCTGTGTTCCTGAAACCCTGACGATATCTCCGTGGTGAAGGATCATATTTTCATCTTCATCCTTGTCATCCGGATGATTGGATTCTATTCTTTCTATAATTGTTGATGTCATATGCTCAATTTGTGATTTAGGGATACTCCTGTTTTTAAAGTTGTCGTTAGTTATTTTGAAATCTTTTACTAATATTTTAGGGTATAGGTGTTTTTTTTGAAGCTCATAGTTTTCTTTCTCTTTACCAATATCTATTTTGAAAATCAGCGGTGATGAAGAGATAAATAACATAGTTGCGATAATGCAAAATGGATATACAGTGCCGAATATTATGGATATAGATGGCGTATCTTTGATTTCCAGTGCTGCAGCAAGTGCAGGGGCGCTGCTCATTGATCCTGTAAACATTCCCTCTAATGCATCTGACGGCAGTTTGAATATTAAACCTGATAAAACTATTAAAGCGAATATAGAAATAATGGTTATGGATGCAATTGCATTCAGTTTGAGCCCGTTTTTTTTGATTGTTTCAAAGAAAATGGGTCCGGACTGCAATCCCACGGCATAAATAAATATCGCAAGACCGAAGAACTTATAGGTTGACGGTAAAATAATACCGAAATTGCCCGCTATTAATGCTACAATTAAAACTGCAGATATATCTAAGGAAAACCCCTTAAATTTTATATTTCCCAAAAAATATCCAAGTGAAGTTATTAAAAATAGATAAAAAATATTACTGTGTAGCATTTAATTGTTCTCCTTTAGAGATATACCTATTAGCTTTGATGAGTATTTTCCTATATTTTCCGTTAGATATTCAAATTTAAAAATGGATAATAGAAGCTGGCATTGTGAATTTTTCTCTTCAAATAGGGAATTGTAGTAGTTTGTCTGAGAGTTGTCCAAATCATATGCTGTTGATAGGTTAACTTTAAACTTTTCCTTTGTAGCTGCATAATCTTCCTTAGAGTGCCGCACAAATTTTTTTGAGAAATTCAGACGTGATTGTGCATATTTTATATCCATTAATGACTGATTTATCTTTTTTGAAATTGATATTTCTTTGTCTTTTAATTCTTGCTCAGTTTTTAGATACTCCAATTTTTTTTCTTGGTATTCGTTTATCCTTGAAAATCCTGTAAAAATAGGAATGTTGAGTGTTAAATTTATGTTTGCGTCGTTCATATCGGGCATATGACTGCTTGTGGTACGTTCCAATGAGTAATTTAGATCTATATTTGGCAAAAACTTAGATGTAGCAATTCTTATATTATTATGCGCCTGTTTTAGTGTGTTTGCTTCAATAACTATTGTTGATAACTCTTGTATATTCCCGCTGTCTATTTTTACGGGCGTTTTTATTTTTGCGTTAAGTATGGAGTCGTCTACATCAAATAGTTTACTGCTTGATAAATAATATGCTAAATCGTATTTTGCATTTATATAATTTCTTTTTGCATCTTCCAAATCCATTTGTGCTTTGGATAAATCTGATTCAACCGTGAGCAGGCTGCTTTTCGTGCCTATGCCTGTATCAAGTTTAGCTTTTGCTATTTTCAAATTATTCTGCGCGTCTTTTAGTTTCATATTCTGTATTTTTAATTTTTCCTTTGCTATTAAAACGTTTATATAAGCATTCTCCACATCATATATAAGTGTATATCGGTAATTTTCTCGCTGATATTTTTTAATATACTTTGTTAATTTTGAATTTTTTATCTCATTAGATATACGACCGCCTGAAAAAATGGTTAATGAACCCGATAATTGAGCTGTGTTGGAGTTGTTCGTATAGTTGGAGTAGGCCTTGTTGTTAGGGTAATGTATGTTATCATTAGTGTGAGTGTAGCTTGCATTGAGTGTTGGGAATCTTTGGCCTAAGGATTTTTTATAGGCATATTTAGAGGCTTTAAATTGCATATCTTGAGCTTTCATATTGTAGTTATTGTGCAGTGCTTTTTCTATAGCATATTTGAGTGTTATTGTATCAGCTTTTGCCAATGGAATATTAAATAGTATAACTATAAATAAAATGATCGCTAATTTGCTCATCAGTCTTTATAGGATGTTACCAAAATAATAGAGATAGTCAATATAAATAGTGATTGTTCTAATATAACAAAATTTTTATCTTGCAAAAACAGTATAATTTCATTAGATATACACATATATAAGGAAGTGTGATTATGCGTGTGTTAAAAGATAAATATTATCTGTATTTCGCCCTTTTGCTGATCTTTATTTTTATAAATCTTCTGTTTTATATAGAAAGAATGCCCCTAATACATGAGGAGCCAAGACGTGCCATTATAGCGCAGGAGATGCTTATCACGCACCATTTTGTAGTGCCTAAAATTTATCATAAGCCATACGTAAAAAAGCCGCCGCTTCAAAATTGGGCTATTGCCCTTTTTGGGTATAAAAATAGATTTGTAAGCAACACAGATGCGAGATTACCGTCTATTTTCTCATTAATTATTTTGGGAATGGCTATCTTTCTCTTGCTTAAGAAGAATCCCAAAAGAGCGTTTTGGTCTTCAGCTATTGCTATGACATCGTATGTTA
>CAJXLZ010000130.1 GCA_913056505.1 uncultured Desulfurellaceae bacterium | reverse complement strand
TACAATCTGTCTCACTATCTTGCAGAAAGAGGGCATAGCATAATAATCTATGCTGCAAGAATAAAAAACAGAGAAAATCTAAAAAATATTACACTCAAAAAAATATTTATACCGCCTTTGCCGCGGGGTTTAAGGACGCTTGTTTTTGCATTGATATCCTATATACAGGCAAAAAAAATAAAAAAAATTGATCCCGATGCCTGTATTATCGGCTTCGGTAAAACATTTTATTCCGATATATATCGCTCCGGCGGCGGCGTGCATAAATACTACTTTAAAAGGGCTGTCTTAAAATATGCAAACCCCTTAGCAAGAAAAATGTATAAACTAAAAAAATATCTCTCTATTTCGCACTGGGCAAATATTTTTATCGAGAAACTCACATTTGAGAGCAAACATCTAAAATGCATTATAGCCCCATCTGAATTTGTAAAAAAACAGATACTAAATAATTTCAATACAGATGCATCAAAGATAACAGTAATAAGAAATGGTATAAATCCTGAGAGGTTTTATCCGGATAAAGATTTAAGAAAAGCGTTGAGAAAAAGGTTAAAAATAGACAATGATGAGATAGTTTTTTCTTTTGTGTCAACAAACCACAGGCTTAAAGGGCTAGCGTTTTTGCTTAAAGCCTCAAAGATGATAAAAGATAAAGGATATAGGTTTAAGTTAATCGTAGCCGGCAATGGGGATGATAGATACTTTCAAAGAATGATAAACAGATTGGGATTGTCAGATATAGTTTTATATTTGGGCAAAGTTCAGGATATAGAAAAAGTCTATAATGCAAGCGATATTTTTATATACCCAACACTGTTTGATACATCGGCTTTGGTGATTTTGGAAGCTATGGCATGTGGTAATGTAGTTATATCAAGTGTATATGCAGGTTCAAGCGAGATAATAGATGAAAATAATAATGGACTTTTAATAATAGATCCCACAAACCCTGAAGAAATTGCATCAAAAATGGAGATGCTATTAAAAAATAGAGCGCTTATTAAGCAACTGCAAAGAAAAGCATTAGAGGCAGTAGCACCGTATAAAAATATAGATCTATTTTCAAAGATAGAGGATATTATTATAAATAGATGTGATTAATCTTTACAAACAAAAGGAGTTTTTAATATGTTTAGTATTGCCGCAATAACCTTTAAGAATGTATTTAAAGACAGAATAGCCATAATTATTTTGAGCATGATAGCCATCTATTTTTTGGTGCCCGTATTTAGTTCTTTTTCTATGCGTCAAGTTCAGGAAGTATCCATCACCGCGTCTTTGACAATAAATTCGTTTATACTTTTGTTTTTATCTATATTCGGCGCAATGGCAACAATATGGCGCGATATAGAACGAAAGTTCGTATATACTATTCTTTCCTATCCCATCAAAAGAAGCAGTTATATTATAGGCAGATTTTTAGGATTTGCCCTTGTTATGCTTGTCGTTTTGCTGGTTGATCTGCTTTTATCTGCTGTAGCTATACATATATGTGCAGGGATGTACAAATCAAGGCTGCCTATTATGTGGAATAACATAATTTTTGCATCTATTTTTTCATATCTTGAATATCTTTTGCTTATGGCTTTCGGCTTTTTATTTGCGTCATTTTCAACATCCTTTTTTGTGCCGTTTTTTGCAACAATATCTATATTTATAGCAGGCAACGCATCTCAAGGTGTCTATGATTACATATTCCACACCGGTTTTCACCACTATTCTTTAATGTTTAAAACCGTTATAAAAGCTGTTTACTATATATTGCCGAACTTTTCATCGTTTGATTTAACTGCCTATGCTACATATGCGTTAAAACTTGAATTTGATCATATGGTATATACATCTATATACTTTATTTTATACTTTGCTGTTGTTATGAGCTTGACAAATATTATATTTAAAAGGCGCGATCTGGTATGAGGTATATTATTTTTGTTGTTTCCTTTATTTGTCTTGTAATTTATATGCCGCATTTTGAGCAGGGTATGAAAATGCGACCTTCATCTGTGAAACTTGGATTCGTGCCACAGGGTAGGCTTTATGGAGCTCTACTTGGAGGCTTTAGATGGTTTGAAGGCGATTACTACACATTTAAATCGGTTATCTACTACGGTGAAAAGACAAAGGATATTATGCATAGAAATTATAAGGGTGTTGAATACTACAATCTATACAGGATTATTGAGGCGGCTATTTTGCTTAATCCATATAATGAGGATGCCTACTATTTTGCTCAAGGTGCATTTACATGGGGCATAGGTCAGGTTAGGGCGGTCAACGGACTTTTGAAATATGTTTATAGATATAGGCCGTGGGATTTTCAGATACCGTTTTTTTTGGGTTTTAACTATGCCTATTTTCTGCATGATTACAAAAATGCTGCCTATTATTTTAAGCAAGCCGCTGATATGACGCATTCAAGTCTGTTTACAAACCTTGCTGCAAGGTATTTTTACGAGGGCGGCGAGATAAAGCTTGGCATATCCTATCTTGAATATATGATAAAGAACACAAAAAACAGATCCGTGAAAAAAATATATGAAAGGAGATTAAAGGCTTTAATTGATATAGACATACTTTCTCAAGGGGTATTAAAATATAAGAAAAAATACGGCAAAATGCCAAAAAACCTAAAGGAGCTGGTAGATGTTGGCATCATCGGCAAGATACCAGATGATCCTTATGGTGGGACATTTTATATCACAAAGGACGGAAAGATAAAAACAACGAGCAAACTTGCTAAAGGGATTGGAAAATGAAGGCAGTAGAGGTAAAAAATTTAACTAAAAGCTATAAACAAAAACTTAAAACAGTGCAAGCCTTAAAAGGTGTGTCATTTGATATTAAAAAAGGGGAAATATGTGGCTTTTTGGGGCCAAACGGTGCCGGGAAAAGCACAACACTCAAGATAATAATGGATTTTATTAAAGCGGATAGTGGAAGCGTAGTAATAAACGGTATAAGCTCTAAAGATGTAAGATCAAGGATGCATATAGGCTTTATGGCTGAAAATCCTTCTTACATAGATAGCTTGACCGGAAAAGAACTACTGATTTTTTCGGCAACAATGCACAGAATAGAAAAAGATAAAGCGCTAAAGAGGGCTGATGAACTACTTGATGCACTGGATTTAAAAAAATCCGCAAATAAAAAATTAAGAAATTACAGTAAAGGTATGATTCAAAGAATCGGGTTTGCAGCAAGCCTTATAATAGAGCCAAAAATTCTGATTTTGGATGAGCCTATGAGCGGACTTGACCCGATAGGGCGCTATAAATTCAAGAATATGATAAGGGAAACGCAACATCAGGGCTGTTCAATATTTTTCTCGTCTCATATTATATCCGACATAGAGGATATCTGTGATAGAGTGATTATTATAAATAAGGGCAGCATTATCAAAGTTGTTGATGAGCATATGATGAAAACCTTTTCACTTTATGGCTATGATATTATTGTCTCTAAAAATGCACAACTTGACGGTTTCAAATATGAAAGCTTAAAAAATGGATTAAAAAGTATAAGGATAGATAAGAGTAGACTTGAGGAAACAATTATTAAGTTAAAAGGAAATGGTGTGGACATAATTGCCGTAGAGCCCATAAAGAAAGATTTAGAGAAACTATTTGTTGAGATAGTGGGACAAAATGAGAATTAATGTTGAAGCTT
>CAJXLZ010000129.1 GCA_913056505.1 uncultured Desulfurellaceae bacterium | reverse complement strand
CGCTGTTAATATAAGTGATGTATGTGCTATGGCAGCTGATCCTAAATGGGCATTTTTATCACTCTCCATAGAGCCCAACACAAAAATGGACTATATAGACAGATTTATTAAAGGCTTCATTAAGATGGCGGAAGAACACAACATTAAATTGCTCGGGGGCGATACAACAAAAACTTCAGTTTTTACTATAAATGTGATGCTCCTCGGGATTAATAAAAGAAATAAATCCATAAAAAGAGGTGGTGCACACATCAATGAAGATGTTTATGTTACAGGCAAAATCGGCTGCTCCTATGCCGGATTAAGAGCGATTAATGCAGCAAATGCGGATAAATATCGTGATCTGATTGAATATCATATAAATCCTAAACCGAGATGTGATATAGCACTACAAATAAGAGGTTTGGCAACAGCTATGATAGATGTAAGCGATGGATTGATACAGGATTGCCGCCACATATGCGAAGAGAGCAGCGTCGGTATGGAAATTGATTTTAATAAAGTGCCGTTTTGCTGCACGGATATTGTATCAAAGCAGGAGATGCTTGCAGGCGGTGAAGATTATGAGCTTGTATTCTGTGCAAAAAAAGAGTATAGGGAAAGAATAGAAAAAATAAAAGATGTGAGAAGAATTGGAAAAACAGTTTCAAAAAATGGCGTTCGAGTTGTGAAAAATGGTCAAAGTATGAACCTTGCAAAATTAGGGTTTAAACATTTTTAATATTTAGGAAATAAGATTTGAGTTTAGATTTAGAGTTAGTTTTAATAGGCGTATCGCTATTGTTTTCTGCGTTCTTTTCTTCATGCGAGATAGCTTTGTCGTCACTATCTAATGTTAAAGTTGTACATATTTTAAGTGAAAAAAGTAAGAAAGCAAAAGATCTAAAATTGTGGCTTAAACATCCCAATAAGACGCTCAACACCATACTTATTGGCAATAATATTGTTAATATATTTGCGTCTGTTTTAGCAACAGATGCTGCAAGAAAAATATCCGGGAGTAATGAAATAGCCATTACAACAGGAATAATGACCATTTTAATCCTGTTTTTCGGCGAGATAACCCCAAAAACATTTGCAAAACATAATGCTGAAAAATTTGCAATTGCAGCAATAAAATTTTTAAAATTGTTTTATTACCTTTTTTATCCTTTAACATATATTATAAATATATTTGTCAGTGGCTTGATAAGGATAATGGGCGGTGAAATTACCCAGGAAAAACCACTTATTACTGAAGAAGAGCTTGAATTTATGATAAATGTCGGCGGAAAAGAGGGGATATTAAAGGGCGAAACAAAGGATATGATGAGTAATATAATGGATATTACAGATACAGATGTCAAAGAAATTATGGTGCCGAGGACAGATATGACAGCTGTTCAACTGGATGCTTCTATAGATACCTTGTTGGATATTATAGAAAAAACGGAGTATTCTAGAATTCCTGTTTATGAAGATGATATTGATGATATTAAAGGCATACTCTATGTAAAGGATCTACTTGCCTATGCTAAAGTTGGATTGGATAAAATAAGATTAAAAGATGTTATGAGAGATGTCTATTTCGTGCCCGATACAAAAAATATATATGAGCTATTTAAAGAATTTCAGAAAAAGCGGGTTCATATGGCAATAGTTGTTGATGAATATGGGGGAGTAGCGGGGCTTGTAACTTTGGAGGACATTTTAGAAGAGATTGTAGGTGAGATAAGGGATGAGTATGACAAAGAAGAAGAGGATGAATTTATAAAAAAGGGCGATGGCGAGTATATCGTGAATCCAAAAATGGATTTGGATGATTTTGTTGAAAAACTGGGTATAGAAAAAACACACGATATGGAAGATTACGAGAGCGTTGGAGGATTAGTATTTGACTTAGCCGGGAAAATACCGGATATAGGCGATGAATTCATCTTTAATCAATACAAATTTAAAGTGTTGGAAAAGGAAGAAAATAAGTTATTAAAAATTGGTGTTACAAAAATAAAAAAGGAAGAAAAAGATGAAAAATAGATTGATTGCACCCTCAATCCTTTCTGCTGATTTCATACATTTGGGTGATGAGATAAAAAAATTGGAAGAAGCAGGTGTTACAATGCTTCATTTGGATATTATGGATGGCCATTTCGTTCCAAACCTGACATTTGGACCACCTGTTGTTAAACAGATAAGAAAATTTACAGATGTGGTATTGGACACTCACCTTATGATAGAAAATCCTGAGCAGTGGATAGATACATATGCTGAAGCCGGATCTGACATAATAACCGTTCACGCCGAAGCCTGTACGCATCTGCATCGAACATTGAATTATATTAAACAACTCGGTAAAAAAGCTGCAGTTTCCCTAAATCCCTCTACTCATCCATTAGAGGTTGAATATGTCCTTAAGTATGTGGATATGGTGCTTGTTATGAGCGTTAATCCAGGATTTAGCGGACAGACATACATTGCCGATATTGACAAAAAAATAGCATATTTTGATGAGTTAAGAAAAAAGGAAAATTATAAATATTTGATTGAGGTAGACGGCGGTGTAAATGAACGCAATATTGGAAAACTTGCTTTGCTCGGTGTGGATATTTTTGTTATGGGCAGTGCCTTTTTTAAAAACAGCAATTATAGGCAAACCGTCAAAGACATTAGAAAATTGATATAGTCTTTATATACCGATGAAGCAAAAACATAAAAATCCGCTTCAAACAATACTTTTTGGTTTTTTATTCTTTATTATATTAGGAAGTTTGGCTCTATATATGCCATTTTCATATCAAGGCCATCTTCCGTATATCGATGCGCTGTTCACATCAACCAGTGCTGTGTGCGTAACTGGTTTGACAGTTGTCAGTATGAATCATTTCACACTAATAGGGCAGCTTATAATATTGCTGTTAATACAGATTGGAGGATTGGGCTATATGGCTTCCACATCCTTTTTACTGCTGTCTTTTAAAAAAAATTTTTCATATACGGATAAATTAACTTTAAAAGAGTCTTTGAGCTATCCCTCTATGCATAACATTTTAGATTTTTTTAAAAGGGTTATCCTGTTTGTATTTATTTGTGAATTTTTAGGATTTATAATACTATCCGCAGTTTTTTCACACTACTATGGATTTGAAGCCGGAATATATTACGGTTTGTTCCATTCAATTAGCGCATTTAATAATGCAGGGTTTTCACTTTTTAGCAATAGCCTCATCGGTTTCAAAAACAATGTTATCGTTAATATAACTATTATGTCTTTAATAATTATTGGAGGAATAGGATTTGTTGTTGTCGATGAATTAGTTCTTTATAAGCGAAAACTTATTAAAAAATTGTCCATTCACGTAAAACTTGTCCTATTGATAACATTTGTATTGATATTTTTCGGTGCCCTGTTATTTTTTGCAATTGAATATAATAATACCTTAGCAAATGAGGGAATTTTTTCTAAAATATTGGTTAGTCTGTTTCAAAGCGTAACAACAAGGACCGCAGGTTTTAGCAGCATCGACCTGACACATATGCACAACACAACCATATTCCTATGCATTATATTGATGGCGATAGGTGCATCACCCGGTGGAACAGGCGGAGGAATAAAGACTACGACAGCAGGTGTAGTTATCCTATTTTTGTACTCTTATATAAAAGGCGAAGAAGATACAAATATATTCGGCAGGCGCATACCGGACAACATAATA
>CAJXLZ010000128.1 GCA_913056505.1 uncultured Desulfurellaceae bacterium | reverse complement strand
GAAGCATATTTGGTATCTCACCTTTATTTAGAAATTCTAAGAAAGTTTTCTTAGTTTGTTCTGGTAGAATACATTCTTCAATTGTCTTAGGTGCACATTTTCTAATACTCTCGGAAGTCGGGCCGACATTTCGTTTGAAGTTTAGTTGAAACCTGTTCATTGCACTATTTAATATCCACTCTTTAGCCATATTATTTTTCTCCAATACTTAAAAATTTATTTTTGTATTTGAAATCAGTTGTCGTATCAACTTTTGCCAGTCCCCTTTTTAGCAAATGAGCGTTTATAAATGTTTTATTCTTTAAATACAAATAACAGAGTAATCTATTATTCTCATCATATTTATTTTGGTCAAATTTTAAAAATACCTTCTGACCATTTACCTTTTCTTTAAGAAAATCAATCGCTTCGCCGTTAACGATTTTTTTTTCTTTTATACCAAGTAATCGAATAACTAAATTATTATTTAATTTAATTAATACAGGGCTAAGAATTTCTTTCACAGTGAAATATTCTTGACGATCACTATTACCATTTTGATCAATGCGTGAACCAAATTGTAATTTCTTTGGATCTATCTTTTTATTAAATTTATGAGGGTCTTTAAAGATATATGGTAATTTTTGTATTTCTTTTTTTAAATCAGTTTTTATGCGATCCTTCAAAAATATATATTCGGCCCCTTCAAGGTCAGGTTGATTTACATTCAATTTTTCTTTTATTTTGGAAATAAATTCAGTATTAATTTCATATCCAACCGAGTTTCTACCTAAATTTCGTGCAGCAAGAGAGGTAGTCCCACTACCAAGAAACGGGTCTAATACCGTGTCCCCAACAAAAGAAAACATTTTTATCAATCTTGTTGGCAATTCTTCAGGGAACATAGCAAGATGTCCATTTTGTTTAACACCTGGAAAATTCCAGTGACCAGAAAAATACTCATTCCATTCATCTTTGGTCATTGCAGACAATTTTTTCTGCTCAGCAGTTGGTTTAGGTGGCTTACCTAATTTTTTAAATATAAGAATAAATTCATAATCAAGTTTTAAAATGCCATTTCTGGGATAGGGATAACTTCCCATTATTGTGGCGCCACCCGTGGTATTTGTTGTTGTAACTTTCTGCCAAATAATTGCGCCCATATAGTCAAATCCAATAGTCTCGCAAAATTTTATTATTTCTGTTCTTATGGGAATGACTTTATATCGCCCATAATAAACAGAACGAGCAAATTGGTCGCCAATATTGATACAAAGTCTGCATCCAGGATGTAGTACCCTATAACATTCTTTCCACACGAGATTTAAATTGTTAATATAGCTTTCGTAACTCTCATTAAAGCCAATTTGCTCGTCTGACCCATAATCTTTGAGCTGCCAATACGGTGGAGAAGTTATGACTAGATGAACAGATTCATCAGGTAACAAGTTCATCTGTCGGCTATCACCACTTATTATTTTATGAGCCGTTTTCAATTTAATACTCCATCATTTTTATTTCTGTTACTTATGCGTCTAACATAGGATTAGGCTTACTAATGAAAAAACAACCTTTGCCGAGCTAACTATATGTACATAATTCAATAGATTTTCTCATTTGTCAAATAAAAGATAACAAAAAGCTTGGTTAATCAGCTTAGTATATGGTTAGAGGCGGTTTTATAAGTAATAAATTTTCAACTTGCCACTAATTTACTTA
This sequence comes from uncultured Desulfurellaceae bacterium, assembly GCA_913056505.1. Lineage (GTDB taxonomy): Bacteria > Campylobacterota_A > Desulfurellia > Desulfurellales > Hippeaceae > CAJXLZ01. The sequence continues at coordinate 2,004 of CAJXLZ010000128.1, read as the reverse complement.
TTGAGAAAAACTTTGTTATCAGTACTTTACCTACCATAAACTATATACGATGTTATAGGGCGTTTTTCTTTTTTAATTAAGCTTCAACAATAAATCTGTAATGGCTTACTTTATTATTTTATATTCACTTTTTTTTGATATCTAATGGTTTATGAAGCGCTTTGTTATATGTCTTATTTCAATCCCTTTTCGTTAAAGAATTGGGAATATTTTTTGTCAGTTACCATAATGTGATTTTTCAGCCAATCACTTAAGAAGTTCATCACGTTAAGGGTTAGAGACATTTTCCCTTTTTCAAACCCATCTTTGAACTCTGAAACCTTTTTGACAAAGGTAGCATGCTCTTTCTTATGATTTTTTGTATCTGGGTATCCAAATTGGTCGAAGTATTTTTCCTCTGTACTGAAATGCGTTACAGTATAGCTAGCTAGACCATCGATAATTTTACCTATAACATCTTTACCTTTTCCTTGCTTCATAGCGTCATTCAGCTCATTGACCATATCTATGAGCATTTTGTGCTGTTGGTCAATCTCTGCTACCTTAACACTTAACTTTTCATTCCATTGGATTAATGCCATCTTAAGCCTCCTTACAGTTTTTGCCTTGGATTTGAACGCTAATATAAATTTAGGTGTACTAATGAAAAAGCAACCCTTACCGAACTAACCATATATACATAATTGATATATTTTCTCATTTGTCAAATAAAAAATAACAAAAAGCTTGGTTAGGTGATAAGAACAATTATTTATATTTTTCTTTATCATTTCCACTTGAAGAATGAGAAAATGAGCCTATAATGTGTCTATCAAATTGTTAAGGAGTGTATGTATGAAGATTATGATACCCTCAAGAGGAGATAAACTCGATAGTTTAATGGATGAAAGATACGGAAGGGCGGCTTATTTTATAATATACGATACAAATACAAACAGTTTTGAGGCGATAAAGAACCCTTATTTAAATGATAGGGGCGGTGTGGGTGTGTCTGTTGCAAAGCTATGTGTGGAAAAGGGAGCGGACGCCGCTGTTGCTGAACATTTTGGTCCAAATACATTGGAGATATTGAAACCTGCAAATGTCAAACTGTTTCAGGCAAGCGGAGAAGCCGTCAAGGATATTGTAAATAAGTTACAGAATGGAAGCTTGAAAGAGTTTTAATGTGGTAAAATGATATGAAAATTGCTGTCGCAAGCGGAAAAGGCGGAACAGGAAAAACTACCATATCTACGCTGCTGGCATATGCCGGTGAGGATACGCAATATGTAGACTGTGATGTTGAGGAACCGAACGGACGTATATTTTTAAAGCCTGATATAGAAAAAACAGTAGAATATACAGAGCTTGTGCCGAAAATAGATACCGATATATGCACATTTTGCGGCAGGTGTTCTGATGCCTGCGCCTACAGAGCTCTTGTTGTCGTTGGCGCAATCAAAAAAACTATGTTTTTTAGTGAACTGTGCCATTCCTGCGGTGTGTGTAAATATGTTTGTCCTGTTGAAAATGCTTTAATTGAAGTGCCGAAAATAAAGGGCAAAATCAATATAGGCAAAGCGGGTAATGTCAGTTTTTTAGAGGGTATTCTTAATGTCGGAGAAGCGAGTGCCGTTCCTCTAATCAGAGGATTGAAAAAGTATATAAACAATGAAAAAACGGTAATATTGGATTCTCCTCCCGGAACAAGCTGTCCTGTTGTTGAAACTGCTGAGGATGCTGATTTTCTCATTCTCGTTACAGAGCCTACACCGTTTGGATTGAATGATCTGCAACTTGCCGTTGAATTAGCAAGAGACTTAAAGAAACCATTTGGCATTATTATTAATAAGTATGACAAAAATGTGCGTCTAATAGATGACTATGCTAAAAAGGAAAATATAGATATATTATATAGGCTGGAATTTTCCGAAGAGTTTGCCGAAGCTTATTCAAGTGGAAACTTGCCATTTGATTCATTGAAGGATGATTTTCAGAATGTTTTACATAAAATAGAGAGTCAAA
>CAJXLZ010000127.1 GCA_913056505.1 uncultured Desulfurellaceae bacterium | reverse complement strand
GGAAACGCCCGCCGAATCATATCCTCTGTATTCCAGCGCATTTAAGCCGTTTAAGAGCACATTCAGCGCCCTATCATTCCCGATATACCCTACTATTCCGCACATGCTCAATCCTCTTTCATCTTTATTATCGTTTATGAGTGCGAACTATCTGTATTCTTCACACTCCATACATCTGTTTTTACTGCGTATGCCTCATTTTTGCAAGTTTATCCGTAGCATCATTATATGCCTTTATAATATCTTTCCTTCTAACTATTCCTATAATTTTCTTTTTATTGCTATAATCAACAACGGGGATAGTGTTAATTTCTTTAAATCCTATCTTGTGTATAAGTGAAAACACACTTTCATTCTCAGTTGTGGTGATAACCGATTCGTTATATAGATCACCTGCCACAAGAATATTGCGCATAATCTCTTCGCTCAATGTACTTTTTAAAGCCTGAAGCGTTAATATACCCGATAGTTCATTATTTTCATCGACTACAAGTAGATCCGTCTGTTTTGACTCGGATAATATCTTGTATATTTTACTCAGATGGGTTGCTTTGTCTACAGTGATAAAATCGTGTTCCATCAAATCCTTAACGGTAATCGTCCCCAACACATCCTGCATATATTCATATTTATGTGCAGATGAAAGTGATCTGCTATTAACCTGTTTTTCATATATTGTAACACGTTGAGAAATAGTATAAGCTATGAACGAAATCCACAAAGACGGCACAACCAATTGGAAGTTTCCTACCATCTCCGTAACCATAATAATTGTGGAGAGAGGTGTATTTGCAGCAGCTGAAAAAAATCCTGCCATTCCCACGAGAACAAAAGCACCCGGATGCGCAATAATGGACGGAAATAAAAAATGACTAAACATACCCGCAGCACCACCAAGTGCGCCCCCTATAACCATAGATGGACCAAATACACCTGCCGAACCGCCGCTTGAGATGGTAAACGAGGTGGCAAATACTTTTAAAACCGCAACGGCAAGAAGACTCATAAAACCTACTTTAGCCCACATGGCATTCTGCAAGAAACCATACCCCATAGAAATGGCATCCGGTTCAACTATGCCTATCAATCCCAGTAAAAGACCCCCGATTGCAGGTTTAAAATGGGGTTTTATGGGTATCTTTCTAAAAAAATTTCTCACACCATAAAAAACAGTAACATAGAACACAGCAAATGCACCCTCTGCCAATGCAAGAAGAGTATATGGAATCAGCTCTAATATGTTTGTGAATTTAAATGTAGGCGAATTAAACAGGGGATGCCATCCAAACACAACTGAGAAAACAGAGTACGCTACTATCGAAGCAACGATTGAATAGATAAATGCTTCGGATTCCATCTCTAAATCACGATATAAAACCTCAACTCCAAATATGGCGCCTGCCATTGGCGAATGGAATATAGCTCCTACACCTGATCCCATACCACATACTAACAGAATTCGTCTATCTCGTGCCGATAGCTTTAATTTCGTTCCCAAAAATGATCCAAATCCCGCCCCAATCTGAGCAATGGGGCCCTCTCTTCCTCCTGAGCCTCCTGTGCCAAGTGTTATGGCGGATGCTGCCATTTTTATTATCGGCACTATAGGTTTTATAAAACCTTTCTTGTTGTGATAAGCATCTATGGCACCATCTGTTCCGTGTCCTTCGGCTTCAGGAGCAAATGTATATACCAAAAAACCGGATAGAGCACCCCCAAGGGTTGTTACCAATACAAGCAATATCGGATTAAATAAACGATTAGATTCCTTAAAAACAGACATTTCTCCCATGGGACGGCCGCCGTAATATCCTGCCACACCTGACAAAACATGCGCAGATAAAAACTCAATAGAAAGCAAAAATAAGACAGCTCCTATACCGGATATAACGCCCACCGCAACCGCATAGGATATCATTTTTGCAACAGGCACTAATTCTTTACTATTTTTAGTAATACTAAAATCGTGATTCATAGATGTTGATAAACATCATTTTTTCATTTTCCTTTCCATATCTTTTCTATATTTTTTCACCCAATTTTTCTTATTAACCTGTGGAACGCGCGAGAGCGTCAAGGAATAAGCATCAACATTTTTCGTAACAGTCGTACCCGCAGCAATTAGTGCATCGTGCTCAATTTCGACAGGTGCTACAAGTTGAACATCTGAGCCAATAAATACCCTATCGCCAATAATTGTCCTGTTTTTTCTATATCCGTCGTAATTGCATGTTATAGTGCCGCATCCGACATTGACATCCTCACCTAATTGCGCATCTCCAATATATGTTAAATGGCTTGCTTTGCTACCTCTTCCTACTACTGATTTTTTAACTTCAACAAAATTCCCTATCCTTACTTCATCTTTAATTTCAGAGAGCGGCCTTAAGTGAGCAAAGGGCCCTATTTGAGCGCTATTTCCCACAACACTATTCTCTATTACAGAATATGGCTTAATGTGAACATTTTCACCTATTGCACTGTTTTCTATAACACTTCCGGTATCTATAATGCACTGTTTTCCTATAGAGGTTAACCCCCTCAAACTAACATTGGGAAAAATAATGGTATCAGAGCCAATTTTGACATCATAATTAATATATGTTGAATCCGGATCTATAAATGTAACATCATCAAATTTATCTATGATTCTTTCCTGTATTTTTTTACGAACCACCGTAAGTTGTTTTCTTGTATTGATGCCAAGTATATTTTCAGCATCTACCTCAACTGTTTCTATTCTATCTGCGAGCTTAGCTATATCTGTTAAGTAATATTCACCGTTTGCGTTGTTGTTCATAATATGCATTAATGCCGATTTAGCAAAATCGGTTTTGAGTACATATATGCCCGTATTTACCTCTTTAACCTGTTTTATATTTTCATCGGCATCTTTTTCCTCAATAATCTCTATACCGTTTTCTTTTCTTATTATTCTACCGTATCCGTGAGGATTATCGAGCCTTGCAGTTAAAACAAGACAGTCAGGATGTTTCTTTTCAAAAATTTCTTTTGCCATATCTATATCTTCTTTTCTTATAAGAGGCGTATCTCCATTAGCCGCAATGAAACTACTATCATTGATAAAAGGAATTGCTGATTTTAAAGCGCTCGCTGTGCCGTTTAGTTTTTCCTGAATATGCACTTCTACATCGCTAAATTCTTTCCTTATATTCTCGGCAATATTATTATTTACCACTATATGCGTTTTGTAACTCTTAAGTGCTTCTACTACATAAAAAATAACAGGTTTACCGCATATATAGTGAAGCACTTTGCTTAATTTTGATTTTATTCTTTTGCTCTTTCCGGCAGCAAGAATAACAGCTTCCATAACAGCCCTCCAACAAATTAATATTGATAATTCACCTTAACACATTATAATATATTTTCAAAATATTTCTAATCTTGTCATTCTCGAATACTATTGCATCCTGTCATTCCCGCGAAAGCTCAGAATCCAGAGTCAAGAATACAGATTTCTATAGTCCAGATTCCGTGTCAAGCACGGAATGACAGGAAGATAATACGGAATGACAGAAATAGAGGGAGTGTCATTCTCGAATACTATTGCATCCTGTCATTCCCGCGCACGCTCAGAATCCAGAGTTTAAAATGTAAACACGCATTTTTTACCCTACCAACCTTTTATAAAAATCATCCCAATTAGGATTATTCTTTTTTCCAAACAGCACAAAATACCATTCCCTTTACTTTTTGAGTGAGCAAAAAGTAAACAAAAACTCACCCGC
>CAJXLZ010000126.1 GCA_913056505.1 uncultured Desulfurellaceae bacterium | reverse complement strand
AACAATAATTACAGCCAACGTTATCCAAAACAGATAATAGAGCATATCAACATTCATTCCAGAGATTTTGGCAAGCTCTTCATTGTAGGTTATAAGCTGAAAGTGAGAGAAAAAAATATTTAGAAACAGAAAACCCAATATAAAAATAAAAATGGATATATATAAATCGTATGTATTGACAGCAAGTATATTTCCAAACAAAATACCGAGCATATTTGCCGAATAGCCCTTACTTATGCTCATAATAAATACACCGAAAGCCATTGAGAAAACAAAAATTAGATCAATGGCGCTGTCCTCGCTCATCTTGCCTTTTTTATACATAAAAGCTATAAAGATTGAGGCTATAACGGAAAACGATAGAGGCAAAATATAGGATGTTATGCCAAACAAAAAATTTAATGCAATGCCGCCAAATGCAGAATGCGCTACACCCACGCCTGCAAATGTCATTTTTCTCAAAACAACAAAATAGGACATAATTGATAAAAGTACAGCCAATAAAATACCTACCAACGCCGCCCTAAGCAAAATATCATAAATCATTGTTCAACCACCCCACATCCTTTGCAGGCATCTTTATGCACAACAATTTTTGTATCTTTTCCATATACATCACTCAATATACGATTATAATCTATTTCATCAGGTTTATTGTGGCAATGTAGCCTTACGTTCATGCACATAACTTCATCAACATATTTAGTTATAGTGCCTATATCATGGCTCACCATTAAAATGGTCATTTTTTTACTCTTTTTAATCTCCGTTAAGATATCGTACAATTTAGCATTATAAACAACATCTATGCCTGTATTAGGTTCATCCAAAACAAGCAGTTCAGGATCATAAAACAGGCATCTCGCAAGTGATACCCTCTGTTGCTGTCCACCTGAAAGCTCCTTTATATATTTATCCTTTTTATCAGCCATACCAAGCATATCAAGCCAATATAGAGCCTTTTCAACATCATCCTTGCTATATTTCTTAAATAGAGAAAATATTCTAATCTTTTCTAACAAAACAACATCCAATGTGGTTAAAGGCATAGACCAATTTACAATGGCATGCTGAGGCAGATACCCTATTCTATTTTTGCTGTTTCTAATAAAATCTTCAGGATTTATGCCGTTAATATTAACAACGCCGGCAGATGGCTTAATTAATCCAAGTAAAACCTTGATTAGCGTAGTTTTGCCTGCACCATTTGGGCCTAATATGCCTACAAATTCACCCTTTTGGATTTCCATATTTATATCCTTTAAGACAAATTTATCCGCAAATTTAACATCCACATTTTTAAAGGTTATCATTGCAAAGCTCTTTTTAGCTGGTTTAGGTTATATCTCATTAACTTTGTGTAATTATCTTTGATGTTGTCGCTCGGCGATCCTAAAGGATTCAATTCCACAGGTATATAGTGAAGTCTTTCACTCAGCATAGTTGCCAATTGTTTATTGCTTATATATAAAATCAAGCCCTTTTTGCATGTGCAATATTTTAATGCATTGCTGATATTGCCTATTGTAGGTTCTTCATCACCCTTTTTAGCAACAAGATAACAAGAGCTTTTTCCAAAGGATCTTAGAAAATATTCAAAGGCCGGCATTACATCCAAAAAACATACACTATTATGACGCTTAAAAAAAGACCCATATTCATCTATAAGTTCTTGCAGCCTATTTCTAAAACGATCGGCGTTCTTCTTAAACTGTCCGCAATGTCTGCTATCTATCTCACATAATTTGTGTTCTATTAGGGGTGTAACGCTGTTTTTAACAAATTTCATATCCAACCATATATGCGGATTGGCTATAATTGCGCCATCTACTCTTCTTTTATCGATTGGATGTTTGTAAAACTTAGATAATATTAATATTTTTTTGTCTTTCAGCATATCCTTTATATTATCGTACCAAAACTCAAATCCGAATCCGCAAAGGACAACCAAATCGGCTTTTGTTAAGCTTTGCAAGCTCTTTGGCGTCGGTGAAAAAATGTGCGGGTTTGATGCCGAAGGTATAATATAAGAGACATTCACATACTCTCCGCCTATAGACTTCACTATTGAAGAAAGTATAAAGGTGCTTGTAACAACATTCACCTTTGCAAAAGCAGAGGTAGAACAGAATAAAAACAGTATTAATAAAACTAATTTTTTCATAACTCCACCTCATCAATAATAGATATATTTTCAAGTTGATTAATCAAACTTCTATTTCCCAAAGAAAAAAATGTGGGGGTCTTGTTTATTGTTATTTTCTGACTAAATCTGGAACGGTTATAATAAAATGTATCGCCTCCCGATTCTTCCAAAATTAACTTTGCGGCAGCATAATCTATTATCCTTGACGGCTGAATATGTAAAAACAGATCAAACCCGCCGATAGCAAGATAACACATATCCAGTGCCACGGATCCCATCTGTCTAACCTTATAAAAACTTGAGTATATATTATATACTATTTCTTTGTCTGTTTCTTTTTTTATGCCCTCGATAGATGCTACATTCAGATTGGTATTGGTATTTTTAATTTTATGCCCATTGTAGAATGCGCCTTTACTCTTAATGGCGTAAAACTCATCTTTATTGGCAAGATTTATTACATAAGCACACGCTATATCATCTGTTGTATAACCAGTAGATAACGCTATGGAAAATGCAAAATAGGGCACACCCCTCTTTGCATTGAGGCTACCGTCTATAGGATCCACAATAATAATAGGCAGACCTGCGCCATAATCCAATTTACCGGCTTCTTCACTTAAAAGCGTAAATTTAAAATTGGAATTTTTAAGGTCATTTATAACGATATCTTCCGCCATTTTATCTATATAAACTGTTATATCGCCAAATGCACCTTTGCTTAATTTAACCTTTGCGGCGTCGCTGCCATAAACAGTGCTCACCTCTTTATAAATTTTTTGCCCAATATTTCTAAACAGATCAACCCATCTGCGCATCCTCTATAATCCCTTTATATAGTTAAAAACGCGCTCTATAATATATGATGGCGTGCTAGCTCCAGCTGTTATACCTACATTCTTTGCATCTATAAACCAGCTATTGTCAATCTCTTTTGCTGTTTCTATATGATAAGTTTTATTACAATAGCGTTTGCATATATCATATAGTTTACGCGTATTAGCAGAATTTCTCCCACCGATTACTATCATCACATCAGAAACCTTAGCCAATGAACTCGCCGCATCCTGCCTATTCTTGGTAGCATCACATATGGTGTTATAAACCTTTAAATCTTTACAATGCTTGGAAAGTTCACCAACAATTTTAGCGAATCTATCCACAGATTGCGTAGTCTGAGAAATAACACCTATTCTTTTCATATTAACCTTTTTCGCATCATCCACACTATTTATCACTACCGCCTTGCCATCTGCATAAGATATATGTGCTTTTACCTCAGGATGGTGTTTGTCACCTACTATAACAACGCTATACCCCTCTTTTGATAGATGTTTAACATAATCTTGTGCCTCTTTAACAAATGGACATGTTGCATCTATATATTCAATATTTTTCAATTGCATTTTCATATATACATCAGAAGGAACACCGTGAGACCTTATTAAGATGGGCTTGTCAGCATCATCAATTGACTCTATGACATGCATGCCCTTGCGCTCATAATCTGCTACCACCTGAGGATTATGAATTATAGGTCCCAAAGAATATATACTCCCCTTTTTTTTGATATATTCATCTGCTATACTTATGGCTCTCATCACACCATAGCAAAAGCCT
>CAJXLZ010000125.1 GCA_913056505.1 uncultured Desulfurellaceae bacterium | reverse complement strand
GATGATGGAAATTATTATCATAATTGCAGCTACAGGGAGTGAATAAGATAAGCCAAAAGAATTAAACCTGTCATATATCATAACCGGTGCGGTCATAGGATGATAAGCTAAAATAATTACAGCTCCAAATTCGCCCAGTCCCCTTCCCCACATCATAAGCGCACCATTTACAATGTCCTTTCTTGCATTAGGCAGTGTAATTTTAAAGAATGTCCAAACAGTATTTGCACCGAGCGTTCTTGACACATACTCAAGACGCACATCAACTTTTTTAAAACCCTCTTTGGCAGAATTTATAAAAAATGGAGCAGACACAAACATCATTGCTATCAATATTCCTGCTTGAGTATCCAAGAAATCAATACCTATTCTTTTAAAAGCTGCACCGAATGTTCCCCTTGCTCCAAAAACCATAAGAAGCGCTATGCCGGCTGATACATGAGGCACCATAACAGGAACATCTATTAGACTTTCGATTAAAGATTTGCCCGGGAAACTGTGTCTTGCAAGAAAATATGCGAAAGGAGAGCCACAGGTAATAACTATGACAGTGGAGAAAAAAGACATTTTTATGCTTAAGAAAACCGAGTCCGTTATAGCTTTATCGCCAAACGCCTTCACTAAACTTTCATACGGTGTGCCTACTAATATTTTAATTATAGGAAAACTTAAAAAAACAAGTAAAGCAATTGATAATAAAATTGCTATGAAGCCAAATAACCTATTCATAAATTAGTCAAAAAATATAACATCTTTTAAACTGAATCCTATTTCAACTTCTCTGTTTATGTAATCTTTTTTTGAATACACAAAAACAGTTTCAGTTTTTATTCTTATTTTCATTCTATATTCCAACCCTGTTTTCAACACATTTTCAACATTTCCGGAAAAAGTAAAAAGCCCATCCTTTTCTTTGGGATTGATTTTGATTTTCCTCGGGTTAACCGAAAAGAAGTTTTTTTCCTGCAAGTTTAGCAATTTTGTAGAGATTATATTTTTAAACCCTATAAAACGAGCAACTTCAACTGTTTTTGGAGATTCAAAGATATTTTGTGTTGATCCATATTGTTTAATTTGCCCGTCAAGAATCACTATTGTTTTTTTAGAAAGCATTAGGGCTTCTTTAAAATTGTGCGTAACATAAAAAATGGTAAGATTATATTTTTTATGCAATTTACAAAAGAATTCTATAAATAAAGGCCTAAGTGAAAACTCTATGGCATTTAGCGGCTCGTCCAGAAGAAGTATTTTGGGATTATTTATCACTGCTCTTGCTATGGCTACTTTTTGTTTTTCACCACCCGATAGGTGTTTCGGAAAGCGTTTAAGTATTTTCCCTATATCCAAAAATTCTACGAGTTCGTTAAAAAAATTACGCGTATCCGGATTTTTATTAAATAATGTAGGATATAAAATATTCCTTTCTACATTCATATTGTTGAACAGCATATAGTCCTGATAAACAATCCCGACATTTCTTTTCTCCGGTGGCAAGCGTGCTATATTTTTTCCGTCAAGCCATATCTCTCCTTTTGCTTTTTTAACGCCGGCAATAGCTTCAAGAAGTGTAGTTTTTCCGCTACCGTTTTTGCCCACGACAGCGATAAAATCACCTTTTTGTGCATCAAAATTTATACGCTTTAGCTCAAATGATCCTATTTTTGACGTAAGATCCTTTATACACAAATAATTCATCTATTTTCCAATATAGAAGCATCACCTATTACAACAGGCGGATTTACAACACCCTGCCCGCATGATTTCATGATTTTTTGGCCACTCTTTGATAGTACAAACTTGGTAAATAGCACAGCCCCTTTTTTATAGTGAGGAGAGTTGTTATTTTGCGGGATCGTTATACCGTATACCATAGGCGCTCCTCTTTTAACTATATATTGTCCCGGCTTTCTACCTGTAATCTTAAATGAGACTGTTTTATAAAATGATTCATATTTTTTAGCCGATAGATTAACCTTGATCGGCAGGTCTATATACTTAAGGTGGTGTTGTATGGCAACGGATTTGTACAAAAAAATATAATCTATATCGCCGCCTTCAAGCAGAGCCACTAAATCTGTCTCTTTCGGTCTTACTATAACCTTATTCTTTTTTTCAAACCCGGGTTTATAATAATCGGGGTAACCGAATAGCTTATTAAAAAAATTATTGATGTGGTAATATTTTCCGGCAAGTTTTGTTACAAGCATAGCTCTGTATCCGCAAGGATCATCATTGGGATTGGAATGTCCGACAATGACATCTTTTTTAAGCAAAATCTCCGGCCAGTTTTTTGCGTTTATCTCATCTGCATACCTAGATCTTTTTGTATAAACAATAGCCATAGAGTTTGTTGCAAATAGTGCATTGAATTTTGCGTTGTTGGTATGCATAAGCAAATTATTGATAACAGAATAATCGGCAGAGGCCATGACATCACAAGACTTATGAAGAGATGATATCTTCATTGCGGCCATTCTCGAGCCGCTTGCTTCTCTTACCACAACATAGTTCGGATGCTCTTTTTCAAATACCCTAGAAATTTTCTCAAACGGCACAGATAAACTACCCGCATGAAATACTATTATCCTGTTTTTTGCATAGGCAAACGAAGATATAAGCATAAAACCTGATATAACCAAAATTATCTTTTTCATCCCTCAATCCTCCTTGAACATTAAAAAATCCTTAAATATTTTAAACACCTAAAATAACATGTGCTGCTTTAAATATCAGTGATACTTTATCTCCTATCTTCAAATTCAGATTATTTGCAGAATCGGTTGTAATAACAGAAGCCATCATTATACCATTTTTACTTTCTGCCGTAATCTCTGCATTTACATCTCCTTTCACTATTTTCGATACTTTCACATCAATTCTATTTCTCGCAGAAATTTCTCCTGAATCCTTTGAGATAATAATCCAGTTTGCTTTGATAATAGCATATACATCTTTGCCTATTGCTAAATCCAAAGCTTCCACGCTCTCATTTGTTATAACAGAAACTATTCTTTCTTCTTTTACATCGATGTCAACTTCACTCATTACACTGCCTCTTGAAATCTTTACAACTTTTCCATAAAATTGATTTTTTGCGCTTGTTCTCATAGAAACCATCCTGTAAAATTTATAGAGTTTATCAAAATCATCTATATGTTCGCTTAAATGCTTTAAAGTTTTTGAATATTCACCCTTTAATAAATCGTAAACATAAACAAGTTTTTCTCCGTAACCGCTAAGCCGGCTCCCGCCTCCCTTTTTACCCCCAACAGATGTTATAATAACAGCCTCTTTTGAAATATTATTTATCTCGTTCACATAATCCCAGGCTGTCTTATAGCTTATACCTATATATTTTGCTGCCTTTGATATAGAGCCTGTTTTTTCTATTTCTTTAAGCAGTTCTATTTTTCTGTTTTTCACATTTAGAACAGTCTTCAACATTTTCATATACCTGCATTACCAATATTCAATGCCGACGATAATTCAATATCCGAATTCAACATAACAAAATAGCAATGTCCACACCACGCCTCCAAATCAATATATAACAAACTATATAACGACTGTCAAAAAGTAACGGGCAAGAAAATATCCAAAATATTTTATAGATATTCTTTTATTTTTAGTTTTTAAACACCTTTTTAAGCAAAAATTTGGCGCAGTTTTTACTTTACTCACTTAAAAAGAAAAACACTATCTTTGTGCTAACAAATAATCACTTTATGCTTGACAATATAAGTTAACTCATTAAAATCCTCACCACTTG
>CAJXLZ010000124.1 GCA_913056505.1 uncultured Desulfurellaceae bacterium | reverse complement strand
TTATCGTTAACCAGTTCGTCAACCGTGTAAACCATTACATCCGGAACATAAGTTAGTTGCCAACCCTCTTTCATTACATGATAGAGACTCGACTTGTCATCTCCTGTAAGGAATGGAAACACCCCCAGTCTCCAATGACTGAGAGAATCAGCTTGAACATCATCAACGAATGCTGCCTGTGCAACTATACTCGCCTTTATCATTGACATTCGACCGGTTAATGTCAAAACCCTATCAGAAAGTGCAACAGACGACATGGATATATTTCTCTGTGCAAAACGGTATCTATACCAATGCAAATAGATATATTCATGGATTGTTTCGGGAGGCTTCAGCAACATAGAATCTTCATCTGTGGTCAAACCGCCAAGCTTTGGATTCAGCCCAAATAATCTGGAACACTTTTTAAATGTACCCGGAGTTACAATTGAATCACCATCAATAACAGCAACAATAGATTTCTCAAGATTGACATTTCTGCTGTTTGCGACAACTCTGTAACCGGCAGCCAAGGCATCTCTTTTCCCCGTTCCCTTAATACGGGTAATTACGAGCTTGATATTCTCAGGAGGATTGAAATGTAAAAAAATTTTTCTTATTAATCTTTCATCTGCCATTTCTACTATTGAAGCTATTAAAGTAACATTATAACCTGATGCTATTGCATCTTTTATAGCGTCACGGTAAACCTTTATGGTAACACTCTCACTAATTCTAAATGAGGTAATTAATAAGAACAGATGCTGGGGATCTATTTCATGACCGCTTTGCTGCTCTTTGTCTCTAACTTTTCGAAATTTGTATTTTTTATATCTATACGCCCTTATATTATTGAGAACAAACCAACTGTATCTATATATTCCAATAAAACCAAGAACAAATATTAATTTTTTTTGATATGGGTCAAATAATTCTCTCGGCAATGCAAGTGCATATAATATTACGAAGACAATATAAAGAATAAAAAAATAAAAATATCTCCTTTGACTCTCTTCGTACATTTATAATCCCTCTCGCTTTACCAGCAAATTCCCTGATACAATTCTGAACTTCTCTCTTTTGTTATTCTGACAAGATCAATAATATTTTTTTGTGGATATTTTTTTTCTATATTATTAAACTCTTGGGAACCATTTCCTATAATTAATACATCGGCATTTTCTATTGAATTTTTAAGATTATCTGTCAGTCTTTCATTGATATGGTGCAATTCACCTTCTAACAAAGCTCTGTTTCCGCCTTCATTTCTTGCTTTTACAACATTTTTATCATAAATATCGAGATAATACCCTTTTCCTATTAACATTTCCGCAAGAGTTAAGACAGGTGATTCTCTTAAATCGTCAGTATCTGCTTTAAAGCTTAAACCTAATATTGCTATTTTTTTTAATCTTAAAGGTTCTATAAACTGAGTTAAAACTCTTTTTATCTGATATTCGTTACTTATCATAAGGGAATTTAACAATGGAGTATCTACATCAACTTCTTTCGATTTATAGGTAATAGCTCGGACATCTTTTGGAAGACATGAGCCCCCAAATGCAAATCCTGGTTTCATATAATAAGAAGAGATATTTAATTTTTTATCTTCACAAAAAATATCCATAACTTTATGGGAGTCAATTCCAAGCTTTTTACATACCATACCTATCTCATTTGTAAAGGTAACTTTTGTAGCATGCCAAGAGTTGGCAGCATATTTCATGGTCTCTGCAACCTCTATTTCTGTTTTAAACAAAGCTGCATCTAAAAAACTATATAACTTCTCAAAAGTAGCAGCACTTTTTTCATCACTCGCTCCGACAACAGTCAACGGGGGATTGTAAAAATCATATATAGCTGTACTTTCTCTTAAAAATTCAGGATTGGAAACATATCCGAAATCTCTATTGAGTTTTTTATTTGAATACTCTTCTATAATAGGAATAACAACATCTTTTGCAGTTCCCGGCAAAACTGTACTTCGCATCGAAACAATGTGAAAATCCTCTTTCTCTTTTAAGACTTCGCCGATAGATTTAGCTGCTTCTTCTATATATTTCAGATCAAGAGCACCATTTGTCTGACTTGGAGTTCCAACAGATATAATAGTGATATCACTGTTTTTGACAGCAAACTTTAAATCTGTTGTAGCTTTCAGTCTCTTTGATTGAACGGCATTTTTGACATATATATCCAAATCTTTTTCAACAATAGGAGATTTTCCATCATTTATTAAATTTATCTTTACCTCATCTATATCTACACCTATTACATCATTACCTTCATTTGCAAAGCAAGCCGAACAAACCGCACCCACATATCCTAATCCAACGATACTTATCTTCATTAGTTATTATTCCCCTTTCTTATATTATAATGTATCATATCTAAAAAATCATAAATTTAATAATCTTTTTTTAAATTTATGAAGAAGCCCTAGTAAATAATTTGTTTTATTTTGTTCTTCTAATAATATAAAGCTGTAGTCATCGTTCATATTTTTATATTTTATATTTTTTTTCACAAACTTAATCACATCTCTTTTGTCTGCCATTTCACAAATTTCGCTTTCAAAAGTATTCCAAAAGCCATCAGAACATATAAGAAGTTTTTCATTACAGTCCAATATAATATTATCGTTAAAAATCTCAAAATCCTCATTCTTTGCGCCTCCTATGATTGCAGATGTTAAGATATTTTTTTGTTTTTCTACCGCAACATCGTTTATTTTAAACTTTTTTAACTGATTCGCCAAAGTATGGTCCTTCGTTATTACAATAACTTCTCCACTTGCTGTAACTTTGTAAACTCTGCAATCTCCGACATTAAATACCAATAAGTGATCATTAACACTTAAAACACCTGCTATAGCAGTACCAAGTTCAACCTTTTCTTTAAGGGCAATCTCATTTAATCTATTTTTTGCTTCCATGAGTGCAATTACAAGCTCATTACGATCTCTGGGTTTACTTTTTCTTAAGCTATCCAAAACTGCATAAGATGCCAGTTCGCCTTTTGCGTAACCTCCCATCCCGTCAGCCACGACCGTAAGAAAATAAGGAGTATCCAGTTCAGTGGTACCGCATTCTTTTAAAATACTGTTGTTAACAAGCAACGCATCTTCATTAATCTCTCTTACTTTGCCTTGCATGCTGCAATATACTACGTTATACATCTAAGACTCTAAAAAAATTTTGCAAAAAAACGTCCAATAATTCCAAATTTACGGTATTTCTTTGCTTTTTGGGGTGTGATATTGTCATCCTGCCATTTTTTAGCTTCTTCAATATCGAAATCTGCAAGAATCCATTCTTTTGCCTCTGTTAGAGAAAAATCTGCATTCATCCAATAATTCAGCTGTGAGGTAGTCAAACCTTCTCGAGCCCAATTTGCCGCTTTATAAGGCAAGAAACCTAAATTTCTCCACTCTATTGCTTCTTCTAAAGTAAAGCTGTTGCGTGACCACTCTTTTGCCTCTTGAGCAAGGAAACCTCTTTCTTTCCAACTGCTTGCTGCTGCTACCTCAAAGCCTTTCTCTTTCCAATTTTTAGCCTCATTGATATCATACCCCTTTTCAAGCCATATAAAATATTCACGAATACTAAAGCCATTTTGAAAAATTGTCTGTATGCTTGTTGGCAGATACGACTCCCATATCTGCATAAACCCATCATTTACTCCACAGGCTAAAAATCTATCATTAGCGCCAAATGTAACCGAATTGATAGCTGATGAAGTAAGTTTAATAGTGCTTATTTTTCTATTTTGTAATTGATCCCAAACCTCA
>CAJXLZ010000123.1 GCA_913056505.1 uncultured Desulfurellaceae bacterium | reverse complement strand
AAAAAGAACGTATAGAAGGAAGTGATTGCTTATTTTTGAAAGTTTAAAGAAAAATATTCAATATGTTTTCAAAAAACTTTACAGCAAAGGGAAACTTTCCCCTTCAGATATAGAAAACGGTTTAAGAGAGTTAAGGATTACTCTACTTGAAGCAGATGTAAACTATAAAATTGTAAAAGAACTTATTAGTAGAGTTTCTGAAGAAGCAAAGAAACAAAACGTTGTAGAAAGCCTTACTCCTGCTGAACAAATCATTACTATTCTTTACAAAGAACTCAAAAATATCCTGGGAGAATCCCCTATCATTAACATCAAGCATAATGAGAAAAACCTCATTATGCTCGTAGGGCTGCAAGGAAATGGGAAAACGACAACCGCTGCAAAACTTGCCAAATTTTTTAAAGAAAAAGGAGAATTTCCCCTCCTTATACCGTTTGATTTCAAGAGGCCTGCTGCGCGAGAGCAACTCATCACTTTAGCGAAAACAAACCAACTGGAAGTATTTGAAGAAAAAATCAATGCACCTATTCCCGCTTTAAAAAAAGCACTTTCTTATATGGATAGAAGACAGATAAATGTGGGCATAATAGATACTGCTGGAAGAAAAGAAATTGATGTGGAAACAATGACAGAATTAAAGAGGGTATCGGATACTTTCTCTATGAATGAGATTTTGCTTGTAGCGGATAGTACAATAGGACAGAGCTCACTGAAAATTGCAGAAGGATTTGAAAAGTATATAGATTTAACAGGTGGTATATTTACAAAATATGACAGTAGTGCAAAAGGAGGAAGCATCCTATCATTTCGGTACGTTACAGGAAAACCTGTAAAATTTATAGGAACAGGCGAAAAGGTTAGTGACCTTGAAATTTTTCATCCTGATAGAATCGTATCAAGAATTTTAGGAAGAGGAGACCTTGCAACGCTTGCGGAAAAGGCTGAAAAAGCAATTTCACAAGAGGAAAGTAAAAATCTCATCAAAAAGATAAAGAACAATACGTTTGATATGAATGATTATAAAAAGCAGATTGAAGCGATTAAAAAAATGGGTGGTTTTTCAACAATACTTTCTTCAATGCCCGTAATGCAAGGAATAAACTTTGAAGCAATGAGTGAAGGCAATCTGCTTAAAAAGATTGAAGCAATTATTAATGGAATGACGAAAGAGGAACGAGCAAATCCAGATATTATAGACGGTTCAAGAAAAAGAAGGATTGCAAAGGGAAGTGGAACGCATGTGAGCGATGTAAACAAGTTATTGAAACAATTTTCTCAAATGAGCAGAATGATGAAGGGTATGAATAAAACCAAAGCTATGAATATGGCAAAAAATTTAGGAATAAACAATAGATTTCATTAGGAGGATTTGCAAGTGGTAGTATTAAGATTAACTAGAGTCGGGGCTAAGAAAAAACCTTTTTATAGGATTGTGGCTGTAGACTCAAGGAAGAAAAGAGATGGGAAAGCGCTTGATATTTTGGGATATTATGATCCAAGAAAAGAGGCTGATAAAACTCATATTGATATGGAAAAGTTTAATGCGTGGATCAAAAAGGGAGCGCAGACTTCCGATATTGTAAAAAATATTGTAAAATCAGCTAAAGCATAGGAAAACTATTGATCTTTAAATATTTGTCACTATCTAAGTTTTTAAAAGATTATTGGAAGTTGACAAAATAGGTTTGATGAAGGTATATATATTGTCGGTTTTTCCGGATATGCTTAATTGCGTATTAAATTATGCAATGATCAAGAGAGCACAGGATAGAGGAAAATTAAAAATAGAAAGTGTGGATTTAAGAGATTTTACTCATGATAAGCACAGATCGACCGATGATTATCCTTTTGGCGGCGGGGCAGGTATGCTTATGAAGCCGGAGCCTGTATATGAAGCTATGGATTATATAAAAAGTTTAGATAACGATGTGTGGACTGTTCTGCTTACGCCGCAGGGCGAACTGTTTAATCAGCGAAAGGCAAAAGAACTGTCGTCAAAGAAAAACATAGCTTTAATATGCGGTAGATATGAAGGTTTTGATGAGCGTATCAGAAAACTTGCTGATGAGGAAATATCGGTAGGAAAATTTATTTTAAGCGGCGGAGAAATAGCAGCAATGTGTATAGTGGATGCAACAACAAGATTGTTACCGGGTGTTTTGGGCAATAAAGATTCTTTAAGGGAAGAAACTTTTAATGATGGCATTATTGAATACCCACAATATACACGCCCAGCAGTTTTTCGAGGTATGAAAGTTCCTGAAATATTATTGTCAGGCAATCATCAGGAAATAGCAAAATGGAGATTTGAGAAATCAAAAGAAAAAACTCTACGAAAATTAGGAGAAGAAAATGGATAAAATTAAGGCATTTGAAGAAGAGATGATTCAAAAACAAAATAAAGAGGTGCCAGAAATCTGGCCTGGCGATTCTGTTAATGTTCACATTAAAGTAAAAGAGGGCAATAAGGAGAGAATTCAGGTATTTAGCGGAACAGTTATAAGAAGAAGGGGATCAGGAATAAATAAAACCTTTACTGTAAGAAAAGAGTCTTATGGAGTGGGCGTTGAAAAGATTTTCCCACTATTTGGACCTACCATAGAAAAAATAGAGATAATACGGAGAGGAAAGGTTAGAAGAGCAAGGTTATATTATCTGAGAAATAGGAGAGGTAGGGCTGCAAGAATCAAAAAGAAGGGTTTTTAACCTCGTATTTGGCAAGTGGGCTGAAAAAATATCTGCTCGCCTGCTTGAAAAAAACGGCTATAAAATAGTTGCAAAAAATTTTAGATGCAGAAACGGTGAGATAGATATAATAGCTGAGAATGAAAGTTGCATTGTGTTTGTTGAAGTTAAAGCGAGGAAGAATTCAAATTGTGGCGACCCTATGGAGTATATTGATTCGTACAAGCAAAAGAGGATAAGACACTGTGCTCTGTATTTTTTAAAAAGCATTGATTTTAATAAATGTGATAAAGATATAAGGTTCGATGCGATAGGTATAACAGGTTTTAAAAACTCAAAAGTAGAATGGGTTAAGAATGCATTTTAAATAGAGCAAATCAAATTTAATCATCCAATAATACTAAGGGTAACATCTCAGATTTTGATACGTTGCCCTTATCTTTTTCTATCTCAACAAAACCATCGGCACACGCCACACTGTAAAAATTGTCTGTTTTTTGAGGACCTGATTTTTTACAGTAAAATTTGGATTCCTTATATTCTACATTAACGCTGTTTACATAATTTTTACCAACTCTTGAGTGCAAATTGTCTTTTGTTTTACAGTCAAATTGAGGTTGCATATAATCGTTTCTGCCAGCAAATTTATACAGGGCAGGTCGCAGGAATTTATAAGCTGTAACATATAAAGCAGCAGGCCATCCCGGCATGGCAAATATCAATTTATTTTCCTTCATTCCGAAAGTCATCGGTTTGCCGGGTTTTATATCTGTTTTATCAAAGATAATATTTACGCCTATATCTTTCAATACACGCTTTGTAAAATCTGCACTACCCATACTTACGCCACCTGTAGTAACCAATATATCACAATGTGAGAGTGCATAGCGAAAGTGTTTTTTTAGTGATTCTACGGAATCTTTCACGTGTCCAAAGTATACTGCATCACAACCCCATTTTTTAATAAGGCCTTTTGCTATGGTATAATTCGCATTATACACTTTATTTTTTTGTGGGGTATCGCCAGGAAATATTACCTCGTTCCCTGTAGTTATAATGCCTATCACAGGTTTTTTATATACCTTTAACTCTGCTATGGAAG
The DNA here is from genome assembly GCA_913056505.1 of uncultured Desulfurellaceae bacterium. GTDB lineage: Bacteria > Campylobacterota_A > Desulfurellia > Desulfurellales > Hippeaceae > CAJXLZ01. Next base: position 5 of record CAJXLZ010000123.1, on the reverse strand, counting down.
AATAG
>CAJXLZ010000122.1 GCA_913056505.1 uncultured Desulfurellaceae bacterium | reverse complement strand
TTTGTATAGAATCAGTTGAAACAATCTCGCCGTTGATGTTTTTTGCTAATTGATATGCTAACTCAGATTTTCCAGTCGCAGTCTGTACTAAAATTACAATAGTTTTCATAAAAAAATAATATATATAAACTCTAAAAATGTCAAATCTAACTATTATCCCATATGATATTCGCAATCAAACTATTCTGTTTAGACATTAAATACATTTATTAGTGCTATTTTGTGTTTATATTGTTCTTATATCATCTATTATTATTTTGGTAAAAAAAGGTTGACAAATATATATTATATTGTTAAGCTAAACTTAGAAAATTAAAGGAGGTTTTGTTATGTTACGTAAAGTTGTTTTGTTCCTTGCTGTATGTGCTTTTGTTTTTTCGTCTGGCTTTGCAAATTTCGCAAAAGCTAAAACAGTGGTAAAGGTAGGAGTGGATACTACCTTCCCCCCATTTGAGATGGAAGAATATGGCAAGGTAGTGGGTTTTGATGTTGATATGGTAAACGCTATTTCAAAGGTAGAAGGTTTCAAAGTTGAATGGCACACAATGGATTTTCAAGGCTTAATTCCAGCGCTTCAAACAGGAACCATTCAAATGGCAGTGGCTGGTATGACAATTACACCCCAGAGAGCTAAAGTAGTTTACTTTTCGAAACCATATTATCATTCTGGTTTATCTATCTTGGTTAAAAAAGGTAGCTCAGTTAAAGATTTGGCGGATCTAAAGGGAAAAACAGTAGCAGTAAAATTAGGTACAACGGCTGATATTATGCTTTCAAAGATGAAAGGTATTAAGCTGGAAAGATTTACAAATATTAATGATGCTTATAATCAGTTGCAAAACAGTGGTGCACAAGCTGTAGTGTTTGATAATCCAGTAAACCTAAACTATCAAAGAACACATAAAAATGTTCAGGTAGTTGGAAAACTTTTAACTGGTGAAAACTACGGCATTGCAGTAAGTAAAAAAGATCCAAAATTACTCAAAATAGTTAATGATGGACTAGAAAAGATACTTAAAAACGGTACTTACTTAAAAATTTACAGAAAATATTTTGGCGATAATGATGCAGGTCTGATCACGAAGTAGGCGATATAAGTAAAGTAGGCACTTAAAGTGCCTACTTTTTTATTTTATGGAGAAATAGATGAGTAATTCTTTTAATGTGATATGGCAAAATGCGCCACAATTGATTTATGGCGCTAAATTAACGCTTTTTTATTCGTTAGCTGTGATAGCTATATCTACTGTTTTAGGTCTTATATTTGCACTTTTAAAAATTTCTCATCGACCTGTATTAAAAAAAATCGGTGAAGGTTATGTTAGTGTTTTCAGAGGTTTGCCTTTATTAGTTGAGATATTTTATGTATATTTTGCCCTTCCTATGATTTTGCCGCTGCACAAATGGTTTGACCCATATTTTACACCTATTGCTGGTATTCTAGCATTATCTTTAAACGAAAGCGCATATATTACAGAAATCATAAGGGCTGGTATATTATCAATTAACAAGGGTCAAACGGAAGCTGCATATAGCATCGGAATGACCAAATATCAAACAATGAGATATATTATTTTACCTCAGGCTTTTAAGCGTATGATACCACCTATTGTAAACCAATTCATTCAAACAATAAAGGATACATCGCTTTTATCTGTCATTTCAATCAGCGAACTTACAAGGCAAGGTCAACTTATTATATCTACTACCTTTCAATCGCTTCAAATTTGGACAGCGGTAGCGGTACTTTATTTAGTAATGATTTATACTTTGACTGGCATTTCAGGATACCTAGAAAGGAGATTTAAAATTGATAAAAGTTAAAAATGTTAAGAAGAGTTTTGGTAAAAACGTGGTTTTAAAAGATGTATCATTGAGCGTAAAACCGCAGGAAGTCGTTGTTATAATGGGAGCATCAGGCTCTGGCAAAAGTACGCTTTTAAGATGTTTAAATGGTTTAGAGAAAGTAGATAGTGGTGAAATATATATAAATAATGTTGAGGTTACGCACAATAAAACAAATTTAAATTTGGTCCGAAGAGAAACAGGAATGGTTTTTCAGCACTTTAATTTGTTCGCGAATTTAAACGTATTGCAAAATATAACGATTGGACCAAGAAAGGTATTAAATGAACCAGAAGAAAAGGCAAACAAAAAGGCAATGGAGCTGCTGAAAAAAGTTGGACTCGAAGAAAAATCTACCAATTACCCGGATCAGCTCTCAGGTGGGCAACAACAGCGTGTAGCAATAGCAAGAGCATTGGCAATGGATCCTGTTGTAATGCTTTTTGATGAGCCAACCAGTGCGTTGGATCCCGAGATGGTAGGCGAAGTATTGGATGTTATGAGAAATTTGGCTAAAGAAGGCATGACTATGATAGTAGTTACGCATGAAATGGGTTTTGCGCGTGAGGTAGGAGATAGGGTAATTTTTATAGACGATGGTCTAGTTGTGGAAGAGGGCCCACCACAAGAGATTTTCACAAATCCAACTCAAGAACGTACAAAATTATTTATTAGCAAGATTCTTTAAGTGCCAAATATAACAAAAGGTTATCTTTATTTAAGTGCTTGTACTGTTTGTTGGGCATTTATGCCTGTTGCTTCAAAAAATTTTTAAAAGAGTTGAATAATATTCAGATGCTTTTTTATTCAACCATTATTTCGACATTCGTATTGTTTTTCCAAGGTTTACCCCTTTGTCAAGATAGAAATTTTCAATTTCTTATTCCCCGTTAAGCTACATAGCAAAACCAGCCATGTAAACACTCATAGGTGTTTTATAATCTTAAGCTCTCATGTGGTCTTTTGTAATTGTAAAAATCAATATAGTTTTTTATGCCTTCTTTAGCCTCCCTAATGGCGTTGTAGCTTTCTAAATAAATGTTTTTGCGCTTTAAACTTCTCCAAAAGGAGCTCTATTATGATATTATCGTATGCTTTCGCCTTTTGAGCCCATAGATATCTTGATATTTAAACCAGAAAGTGTTGCGGTAAAACCAAATGAAGTATACTTTCGATTCCTGATCAGTATTGACAATATCAGGTTTTCCATAGCACAATATTGCATTGTTTAATATATCGGCTACAAGCTTTGCATCCAATGTGTTTGAAATCCTATAGGAAAGTATAGCCCTTGTGTGATGAATCTATTATAGCGTAAATATACACAAAAGTTGCTTTTGAGCTTTAGGTAGGTTATATCCGACGCCCAGACTGGCTGAAGGCTTATTTGAAGAAGCCAAAAGTATATATGGTTTCGGGCAGTCAAATTCAGGTGATCATAGAATGTAAGAGAACAATTCTTGCTAACAGCCACATTGACACCGTTCATATCTCCAATCCTGGCTGGATTCGCTTATGGACCAATGCCAAAAATGCCGACATACGGACACTCAGGATTGAAGATTCTTACGTGCAGTTAGACGATAAGTTCTCTATTCTCTTCGGCCAGAAGGGTGTAAATAAAAGTCCAATTTATTTGGATGGGAATTCCATCTTAGATTTGAACGATGCCGATCTTGTTGCGGGTATCGGAGACGCCGCATTGATCAAGTGGAACCATCCCTATTATCTGATTGAGAACGATAATGGCACCGTTAGCGGGGAGTTTGATAAATTACTTACCCAACGGTATGAAAACGAGGACTTAGACATAAAGGCTTATTGGGGGGATCCGAATGAGAAAGGCAAGCATGCGGCTGTGGCCTTTAATCTTCTACGGTATGATCCCAAGCACTCGGTGACTGCCTTAGGGGTTGAGGGTTCGTTGACGGTTGCAGATATTATGATGGATGAGGCCATAGATTCCAATGGAATCGGTAGAAACATGATGGCGAGTAGGGAGATCTTTTTAGCCCAGAAT
>CAJXLZ010000121.1 GCA_913056505.1 uncultured Desulfurellaceae bacterium | reverse complement strand
TCCTCAGCTACCTTAAGGCAATCAGATAATTGTTTTTCTTTGTTCTCCAAATATTCTCTGGGGCCACCAACTAGTCCAACCCAATCTTCTCGAAGCTCTGTGGAACAATCTTCAGGGCTCATTTGAAAAACTGCTGAAGTGTTGCCGTGATAAGCGTTCTTTGTGACCAAACACCCTTGTTGCTGAGTGTAGTGTCTAGCAATTTGCAATGCTAGGTCGTTTGCTTCGCTGCCACTGCAACAGAAATAACAAACTTGATAAATTAGGGAAGGTCTTTATTGTAAAATTGATAGATTCAAAAAATAATAAGAAATATTGTAACTATATCTACAGCCCAGCTGCATTAGGTCTTACCGATAATTTATTAAAAAAATATCCAAAAATAGAGGAAGAGGAACTTTTGGGTGTAATTAAAGCATATTATGCCGAAATTGCTGATATATCCTCAAACGATAGATCAGAATCGATTATATCTGATATACAAAATCTAAATTATGCTGATATTGCTGACGAATTTAATCTTATAGAAAATATACCGAATACATTAGTGTTTGTTGAAAAGGACAAAACAGCATCATCCATTTTAGAGCAATTCAAAAATATATTGAAAATTGATGATAGGTGGGAAAGAAAGAGCGAGTTTTTAAAAATAAAAAAAGATTTCTATAGCTATGTTATATCTGTAAAAATTGATAAAAAAAATATTGAAATATTAAATAATCTTGCAGATTTTGGTAGCTTTAAGGCTGCAACAAAAGATAGGATTGATACATTTTATGATAACGATATTGGTCTTAGATATAAATTCGACAATTTTATATAGCATATGAAGTATATAAAAATTCCTCCATCCATTTATAATGCTTATAATATTTGTCCGCGTCAGGCGTGGCTTATGTCACATCAGGTATCAGCCAATCAAAATGACCCATTTCTTGAGATAGGACGGCTTATAGATGAAACGACCTTTAAGCGTGAAAAGAAAAGGATCTATTTGGCGGAATTTGCCGCCGAGATCGATTTTGTTACGCGTAAAAATGGCAATCTATTTATAGCTGAAATAAAAAAGTCATCGCGCACTATGACAAGCGGTATAAATCAGCTCAAATACTATCTCTATTTGCTCAATAAAAAAGGCATTAAGTGTAAAGGCGTTATAAAAATTCCAAAGGAGAAAATATCGACGGTAGTGGAACTTCAGGAAAACGATATGGTATTGATCAAGAATAAAATAAATGAAATAAAAACATTTTTAGCAAACGATAACGCGCCATCCCCCCAAAAGCTTCCATTTTGCAAAAAGTGCGCATATTATGAATTTTGTTGGGTATAGGATGTGATATTTTGAAGCAATCAATTTACATTTTCTCTAATGGCAGATTGAAACGCAAAGATAACACGCTGTTTTTTGAAAATGAAGAAGGCGTTAAAAAATTTATACCTATTGAGAATACAAAGGAGATTTATGCGTTTGGAGAAATTGATCTCAACACAAAAATTTTGAATTTCCTTTCTCAAAAAGAGATAATACTCCATTATTTTAACTATTACGGTTATTATACAGGAACAATCTATCCAAGAGAACACTACAACTCCGGTTTTATGATATTAAAACAGGCCGCCTATTATATGGATAATGAGAAAAGGGTATTTATAGCCAAAATGTTTATCGAAGGTGCAGCAAAAAACTGTTTAAAAATATTAAAATATTATGAAAGACGCGGGAAAAATCTTGATGCCCAAATATCTGAAATAGAGCGTTTATTGGAAGAACTTGGGAAACAAAGCACAATCGATAAATCTATGGCAATAGAAGGGCAAATAAAACAGACCTATTATGAGGGTTTTAATGCTATAATCGATAACGAATCGTTCAAATTCTACGGTCGAAACAGACGCCCTCCAAAAGATTCTATTAATGCGATGATCAGTTTTTCCAATTCATTGATTTACACCTATTGTTTAAGCGAAATCTATCAAACCCACCTTGACCCGAGAATAGGCTATCTGCATTCGACAAACTTCAGGCGTTTTACGCTCAATCTTGATGTGGCTGAAATTTTCAAACCCGTAATTGGAGACAGAACGATTTTTGCCCTGATAAATAAAGGCATAATCGTGCCAGCTGATTTTGAAAAAGCGCTAAATGGGATTGTCCTCAATGATAAAGGCAGAAAGAAATTTCTAACATATATCGATGAAAAGCTAAAGCAAACGATAAAGCATTCCACGCTTAATAGACAAGTCAGCTATCGCAGATTGATAAGACTTGAGCTATACAAATTGGAAAAACATTTTATGGGTGAAAAAGAATATAAACCTTTTGTTATGGATTGGTGAGATGTTTGTAATTTTGTATTATGATGTTGGAGAGAAAAGATGCGGGAAAATGCTCAAAACCTGTCGAAAATATCTTCAATGGGTACAAAATTCCGTATTTGAGGGTGAAATATCAGCTGCAAAGTATGAAAAACTGATTTATGAAATAGATAGGATTATAAAGCCGGAAGATAGCGATTCTGTAATTGTATATCAGTTCAGAACAACAAGATATACAAAGCGTTTGGTTTACGGCAAAGACAAAAAAGATGATATACAGTTTTTGTAACTTCTGTCGATTGTAAGTAATGATAAAAACACCGTGCATCGACAGAAAAATTGGCAAGATTTGCTTGAATTTGAGCAAAATTTTCATATAATGAAAGTTCAAATGTTGGAAATTGCTATTTTTATTGGGATTTTTACTTTACCTATGAGGAATTGAAATTTAATGTATAAAGGACTTGGACAGGACAATTCGGATTATTTTTACTTTACCTATGAGGAATTGAAACAATAGTTGAGTTGATAAAGAACAAACAGAACTATCAACCATTTTTACTTTACCTATGAGGAATTGAAACTGTATTCATCGGCTTTTTCAAATAACCAGTCATCCGTATTTTTACTTTACCTATGAGGAATTGAAACTACCTCCTTTATCTTTCCAATTTCTATGCCCCAGTTAATTTTTACTTTACCTATGAGGAATTGAAACAAGGAGTGATAAGATGGATATAACAAAGCAGGAGCTGGATTTTTACTTTACCTATGAGGAATTGAAACGATTTTCAAAATTCTCAACATACCTTTTTACCTCCCTCTTTAGTAAATCCTTCCAAGATTTACTATTCTCATCGCTCAATGTAACTTTCTCACTCATCTTCATACCTCCTCTTTATATTTATTAAGAATATATTTCAAATCCCCTATATCATTGATATTCTCTAAAGTATCCCAAAAATATTCAGTTAACATATCCCACCCCATTACATCTATGACCATCTTAAATGCAACTTCATCTGTTGCATTCTCATAGATATCTTTAATCTTTTCTACAAGTTCCTCTTCCTTATCCATTTAAAACACCTCCCATTCAAATTTTCTATAAACATTATACCCTTTTATAGATAAGATGTCAAGGAAAAAATGCAAGTAGGTTTCCTTGGGAAACCTACTATATAACAATTTTCTTTGTTTGCGGGACATTATATTCTACCTCTGATACTTTACATTTCCTTGCCATCTCTTCCGTTAGTTTTACAATATCAATTGCAAGTTTTCTAAACTTCCTTAGAACTTCTACTGGAACTTCCTTCTCATCTATATTTCTACCTGGATATGCGAATATAGTTCCATCTACCCTTTGCCCGCCTTTGTAAAGGACAAGATATCCTCCACTTCTGCCATTAAAACCTGCTTGCCACTCATATCCATTGGATCTATCAAACTCTGTGACGAGATAATTAATCTCATCCCAGAATTCATCCGTTTCCATTAACTCATATACTTTATCCTGTAGATTATCATCTACTACATTATAGATTTTAAGATT
>CAJXLZ010000120.1 GCA_913056505.1 uncultured Desulfurellaceae bacterium | reverse complement strand
TACGCCTTTGCATACCTCTTTTATTCTATCTTTCACTAATCTACCGTTATTTATGATTTTAATATGCACTTTCTGGCATTTTGTATGTCTTGAAGGATTATAATATTGTTGAGATGCAGGTGCAGCTTCAACCTCTTGCCAACCATTATTTGTATTTCTCCTATAAATAACAGGTTTCTGTCTTTTCATAGATTCATCTATAGCCTGCTGCTGTATCTGAGAAAATGCAGCTCCCGCAGCGGCACCTATTGCACCTCCTATCACAGCGCCCTTCCATCTGTTTTTACTAATACTTGCGCCTATTGCTGCGCCAAGCCCCGTACCCAAAGCTGTGCTTTCTTCCCTTGAGGTGCAAGATGAAAAAATCGCCGCCGAAAAAGCAATTATAATAAAAAACACCGCAAACCTTCTAAATCTTAAAAAAGCCTCCATAACAACCTCCTAACGATTTTTTTTAAAAACATCTAAAATATACTCTGCTGCCAATGATGGAGTTGTGGTTTGATTTTCTATAGACTTTTCCATCTTACCTGCAGCCTTGATAACATCTTTATTATTTAAAAACATATCCTTTAAACCATCCATAACACTGTTCCACATCCAATCTTTAGCCTGTTTTTTGCGTTTTGAACTAAATTTTGATGTATCTTTTGAATTCTTAATCTGTTTTTCAACAATATTCCAAAATTTATCTATGCCCTTATTTTCTCTTGCGCTGATTAAAAGAACTGGGACACTATCTTTATTTAAAATATGCAGTGTATTTTCCAGCTGCTTTTGTGCCAATTTCGCCGCTTGCAGATTTTCACCATCTGCTTTATTGATCGCCACGGCATCGCTTATTTCCATTATACCCCTTTTTATACCCTGCAGTTCATCACCTGCGTTGGGCAGTTGCATCAGCAGAAAAAAATCCACCATAGACGAAACGGCAATTTCAGATTGCCCGACACCGACAGTCTCAACTATGATAATATCATATCCTGCCGCTTCACACAAAAATATTGTTTCTCTCGTTTTTCTTGCAACACCGCCCAATGACCCTGCAGACGGAGACGGTCTAATAAATGCACTGCCGCTTCTTGATAATTTTTCCATTCTCGTTTTATCGCCGAGTATGCTGCCGCCTGTTATGCATGATGAAGGATCAACTGCCAAAACGGCAACTCTATGCCCGCGCCCAATCAAATATGTTCCCAAAGCTTCTATAAATGTGCTCTTGCCCACACCCGGAACGCCGCTTATTCCTATTCTTATAGATCTGCCGGAATGAGATATTATATTTTCCAGCAGCTGTTTTGCATACTGCTTATGTTCGACTTTTTTGCTTTCTATAAGCGTTATGGCCTTGGCTAAAATCCTTGTATTGCCTTTTAAAATACCCTGCGTCAGATAATCTACATCAATAGACATCATACTAAGTCTTCTTTAAACTCCTTGGCGTTTTACGGTTTTGAATGGCATCCATCGTATCTTTGGCAGAGCTAATCAAAGACGTGCCAGGTCCAAATATACAAGCTACACCTGATTCGTATAAAAAGTTGTAATCCTGCTTGGGAATAACACCACCTGCGAATACCACAATATCGTTATCTGCACCGAGTTTTTTTAATTCCTCAATCAATTGCGGAATTAATGTTTTATGTCCGGCAGCAAGAGATGATGCTCCTATTGCATGCACATCGTTTTCTACCGCCATCTTAGCAGCCTCAGCAGGCGTTTGAAATAGCGGTCCCACATCAACATCAAATCCAATATCGGCATAAGCCGTTGCAACAACCTTTGCTCCTCTATCATGTCCATCCTGTCCCATTTTAGCTATAAGAATTCTCGGTCTTCTTCCCTCTTTTTCTTCAAACAATTTTATCCTATTTTTCAGCATTTCAAATTCCTCATTCCCCTCAAAAGCAGCCCCGTATACGCCGGATAACAGTTTAAATTCAGGTTGATATCTTCCATAAACTTTTTCAAGAGCATCACTAATCTCACCTAATGTTGCCCTTAATCTTGTAGCTTTTACGGATAATTCAAGCAGGTTGCCATCACCTTTTTCTGCTGCATGCGTCAATGCCATTAGTGCTTCTTTAACCTTCTTTTCATCCCTTGTTTTCTTTATTTGTTTTAGTCGTTGGATCTGTTCCTGTCTAACAGAAACATTATCCACATCAAGAATATCTATCGCCGTTTCTTCATCTACAAGATACTTATTGACACCGACTATTGTGAATTCGCCTTTGTCTATCAAAGCTTGTCTCTTTGCAGCTGATTCCTCAATCTTTAATTTCGGCATGCCGGTTTCTATAGCCTTGGTCATTCCACCCAAACTTTCAACCTCATCTATTACTTTTTGAGACTCATTTATTAAAGAATTTGTAAGAGATTCTATATAATATGAGCCACCGAGCGGATCAACTGTTCTGCATATATTGCTCTCTTCCTGTATAATAATCTGGGTATTGCGTGCAATACGAGCAGAAAAATCCGTAGGCAGCGCGATCGCCTCGTCCAATGAATTGGTGTGAAGTGATTGAGTTCCGCCCAATACCGCTGCCATAGCTTCAATAGTTGTTCTTATTATGTTGTTATAGGGGTCTTGCGCGGTTAAACTCCACCCGGATGTTTGGCAGTGTGTTCTTAACGCCATAGAACGCGGGTTTTCAGGATTAAATTGCTTAATAATTTTTGACCATAAAAATCGTGCCGCCCTCAATTTCGCTATTTCCATAAAAAAATTCATACCTATACCGAAAAAAAATGATAATCTCGGCGCAAAATTATCTATCTTTAAACCTCTCTTTAAAGCGGTTTTAACATATTCCAAGCCATCGGCCAGCGTAAACGCCAGCTCAAGTGTTGCATTTGCACCTGCTTCTTGAATATGGTATCCACTTATGCTGATCGGGTTAAACCTCGGCATATATTTGCTTGTGTATTCTATAATATCCGCCACTATCCTCATAGACGGGGTAGGTGGATATATAAACGTGTTCCTGACCATGAATTCTTTCAGTATATCATTCTGCAATGTTCCTGAAAGCTTCTCTTGGCTTACGCCTTGCTCTTCTGCAGCTACTATATATCCTGCCATAATAGGCAGCACCGCACCATTCATAGTCATAGAGACAGAAACCTTATCCAACGGTATACCATCAAATAAAATCTTCATATCCTCAACTGAATCAACAGCAACACCCGCCTTGCCCACATCGCCGACAACACGCGGATGATCAGAATCATAGCCCCTATGCGTCGCTAAATCAAAGGCAACGGACAAACCCTGCTGTCCTGCTTTTAAATTCCTTTTATAAAATGCGTTGGATTCCTCTGCTGTTGAAAAACCTGCATACTGCCTTATGGTCCAAGGTTTAACCGTATACATTGTTGCCCTTGGACCCCTTATATAAGGTGGGATACCGGGTAGGGTATTTATATATTCAAGCTTCTCTAAGTCTTCTAAAGTATATAGGGGCTTAATCTTAATGCCTTCAGGAGAATCCCAAGTAATATTAGACAAATCTTTACCTTTTAAATCTTTTTTGGCTAATCTTTCCCATTGTTTTATATCCGGCTTCGTAAATTTCATATCAACCTCCCGCATATATCTTAACAATTATATATCAAATAACGGTTAAAAAATAAATTAAAAAATACATACTCTTTTATTCGATATCGATGTTCTACTTTGTAGATAAAACATTGGTTTACAAATCCTCAAGGTTAATATTCCCTTTATTTTTTGCTCACTCAAAAAGTAAAGAGATGGGTATTCAATGCCGTTTGAAAAAAGAATAATCCTAATTGGGATGATTTTTATAAAGCGTTGGTACGATAAGAATAGTTTGCTTACTTATGATTAAGTCTGGATTCCCGCCATCCTGTCATTCCTTGCTTGACACGGAATCTGGAGTAT
>CAJXLZ010000119.1 GCA_913056505.1 uncultured Desulfurellaceae bacterium | reverse complement strand
TCGATAGATTTTTAAGTGCGCTATCCAACAATGAGAATATAGAAAGTAGCAATTTCAGAACATTTTTTGAGTCCAATAAGCCATTGGGTCTTATGTATCTTCCCACAACATCCTATTACGAAATGGGCGAGTGGAGTCTATCCAATCGGGCGTTTAAGGAGATAGAACAATTTAAGAAAAAATCCCAAAAAGCCGGTCTATCACTCTATTTTGATAAATATGTAAAGGGTGGTATATGGAAGAATTTCTTTCATAAATATTCCGAGAGCAATCGGATTCACAAAAGGGTGCTTGAATTATCAAATGACAAAATGTTGAATAGCGATAAACAATATGCCGACTGTGTTATGAGGGCGCAGTGCAATGATGTTTTATGGCACGGCATATTTGGCGGTCTCTATCTGCCGAATTTAAGGGATAACGCGTATAAATATATAATCGATGCAGAGAAAAGAAAAGATGAGCTAATGGTTAAAGATGCGTACTGCGAGGTTAAGGATATTGATTTTGACGGATACGATGAGGTTAAATACTCAAATAAAGATTTGATTGTAATCTTTAGCGCAAAAACAGGCGGTCAGATTACAGAACTTTCCTTAAAAGATAGGTCATTTAACCTGCAGAATACGCTAACAAGAAGAAGAGAATCATACCATGATAAGATTACGAGCAACCAGCCTAAAAATAGTGAAGGCGGCATAAGCACAATACACGATATGCCTCTTAATATATCGCAAAAGATGAAATCGATGATAAAATATGACTGGTATGACAAAAACTCGTTTATTGACCACATAACCGATGAAAATATTGACAAAAAAAACTTTGAGAACTGTTCATTTGCAGAATACGGCGATTTTGCCAATATGGATTATACTATAGAAAAAGCAGGTAACGAGGCTATAAAATTAAAAAGATGCGGCGGCATTTATAAAGATAGAAAATATCAAACAACTCTTGAAAAGACATTTAAGATAATTAACAGTGAAATTGCCTTTGGTATAGATATAGAAACGGAAAATAGAAGCCCGCTTATCTATATGCTTGAGTTAAATCTGCATTTTCCCAACCTGAAAAAGGTGTTTTTAAATGGTATGCCTATTGATAAAATTGATAATATGCATAGAATTAAATATGTGCATATATCGGATAAAATGTTAAAAAAGGGAATAAATATTGAAAGTGATGTTGATTTTGAACTGTTGACCTATACCGTTAGCACAGTCAGTCAATCAGAACACGGCGTAGATTTGACTGTTCAGGGTCAAACATTGGGTTTTTTATTCCAATTAAATGGAAAGTTGAGTATAAACGGCAGATTAATTATCGGCTAAAAACAAAAGGAGATACTCGCATGAAAGCAAAAGTGAGCCCATATGGGCAAAAAACAAAAAAAGAGCTATATGATGCAGCTAAAAAATTGGGTATTAAGGGCAGGTCGAAAATGTCCAAGCAGGAGCTCATTAAAACACTGTTGGCAGAAGATGATAAAAAAATGCAGGAAGATAGACCTAAAAGCGCTCAAATTATTCAAAAAAGTAGAGAACAGAATATGCCGTCCAGTATTACGGAAATTAAGCATGAAGAAAAACCTGAAAAGAAAGCGGAGCAATACAATATACCAGAGGGCTACGATATAGATAAGGTTGTGCTTATGCCTGTTGATCCGAGCAAACATTTTGTATATTGGGAAATCAGCAAAGAGACTAAAGAGAAAATATTTCAAACCTATAATCCGCATTCATTTGCTTTGAAATTCTTTGAAGATGGTAAGGAGACGGTTTTTATACACATAGATCTGAATATGCACAACTACTACATTCATAAATATGCGCCCTTTAAAAGGCTCTATGTAGAGTTTGGAGTTGTAACGGATAGCGGCTTTATCCCGTTAAAAAAATCCAATGAAATTGTTGCGCCCTCAGATGAGGTATCGGAGTTATCAGAAGGCGTATGGCTTAAAAGGATAGAAGATTGGAAAAAACTTATATCCTTATCACAGCCACAAATTCATGCTTCATCTATCAGCGCAATGAAAAGAATACTCTCTGAATTAAAGGAAAAATATCAGCATATCGTATCGTCTAATGGAGCAAGATAATGAAGGGATATTGGATGCTTGTTCTACATTCTCATTTACCGTTTGTCAAACATCCGGAATACTCCTATTTTCTTGAGGAACATTGGTTGTTTGAAGCAATCACTGAAACCTATCTGCCGCTTTTGATGAACTTAAAAAAGCTCCACGATGAAAAAATTGATTTTAGACTGACAACATCAATCACACCGTCGTTGGCAGAGATGCTTTTAGATAACCATCTTATGGATAAGTATAGAACATTTTTAAACAACACCATAAATTTAACGCAAAAGGAGATATCAAGAACAGGTGGCAATCCTAAAGAAAATCGATTGGCGCGGTTCTATAATGAGAGACTCAACAAGATAAGAACATTCTTTTACGGTTTTTTGGATGGCAATGTGCTGAACGGATATAGGTATTTTGCTAAAACAAAAAATATTGAGATTATAACCTCTGCTGCAACTCACGGTTTTTTACCGCTTCTAAGTATGAATGAAAAGGCGGTGGAAGTGCAGATAGACACAGCCATTAAAACACATAAAAAACATTTCGGTGTTCGCCCCAAAGGCATATGGTTGCCCGAATGCGCCTATTATGAGGGGTTGGACAAAATATTGGATAAATATAACATACAATATTTTTTTCTCGATTCACACGGCATAGCATTTGCCAGGCCGGCGCCAAAGTATGGCGTTTTTGCACCTATCTATACGCCCTCAGGCGTTGCCGCTTTTGGCAGGGACCCCGAATCATCAAAACAGGTCTGGAGTTCTAAAGAGGGATACCCCGGGGATTATGCATATAGAGATTTTTACAGGGACATAGGCTATGATCTGGATCTTGAATATATTAAGCCCTATATTAATCCTGATGGTATGCGTGTGTTCACGGGCATCAAATACTATAAAATTACCGGAGAAACACATCAAAAGGAGCTGTATGATCCTATTGCAGCTGAAGAAAAAACAAAGGAACACGCCCTGAATTTCCACTTTAACAGGATCAAACAAGCAGAACATTTAAGCAGTTTAATGGACAGAACACCGCTTATAGTTTCGCCTTACGATGCTGAACTATTCGGTCACTGGTGGTTTGAGGGCGTGGATTTTCTCTATCATCTATTCAAAGCAATGGATCTGCACAAAGAGATAAAACCTATTACGCCGAGCGGTTACCTTGAAATATTCCCCACTAATCAAGTTGTTGAACCATCGCCGTCTTCATGGGGCGATAAGGGATATTACGATGTATGGCTCAATGGCGGAAATGATTGGGTATACAAGCATCTACACCATATGGCAGATGATATGCAGAAATTAGCAAAGGATTACTATAATGAAGATAATCCATTAAAAATTAGAATTCTAAACCAATTGATGCGCGAACTGCTTCTCGCTCAAAGCAGCGATTGGGCGTTTTTAATGACCACGCAGACGGCAAAGGAGTATTCTGTGCGGCGTACGAAAGAACACATATCCAATTTTATAAAGCTGGAAAATATGCTTAGAACAGACAAATATAATGAGGAATTTTTAAAGAGTCTGGAAACAAGAGACTCCATATTCCAGGGTATTGATTTTAATATATACGCATGAAACTCTATTTAGACATCGGTGGCACACACATACGATATATGTTTAAAGAAAAAGGCAAAGAGATTATCAAGACAGTCGATACAAAAAAAACGCCTATTGTGCCGTTTTTGGAGCATCTGATTGAGCATTCCGAAAGAGTGCCGGATTTTGTGGGCATATCATTTGCCGGTCAGGTGCATAACGGCTCTATAATGTCAGCCCCGAACATAGATATTGGTAATATAAACATAGAAGATTTTATACATAAAAGATACGGTATTAGAT
>CAJXLZ010000118.1 GCA_913056505.1 uncultured Desulfurellaceae bacterium | reverse complement strand
TCACCTACTGTATAACCCCTGTGCATAAGTTTTAAGATTCTATCCGATCCAGACTGCAGTGGAAGATGAATGTGCTCACATACCTTATTAAGATCCCTCATAGCCTCTATCAATCGATAGCTAAAATCCTTCGGATGAGAGGTGGTAAATCTAATTCTTTCTAAGCCATCTATTTTATTAATATCGTATAACAGATCCACAAATGTGCAATTTTTATCGGCATATGAATTAACATTTTGCCCAAGCAGTACAACCTCTTTAGCGCCATTATCTACAACACCCTTTATCTCTTCAATAATCGCCTCTTTTTTTCTCGAAACCTCTCTGCCCCTTGTATAAGGAACTATACAATATGTGCAGAAGTTGTTGCACCCATACATAATATCAATAAAAGCAGAAACACTTTTTTTGTGTGGAAAAATATGATTGGGATTGTTCATTTTATCCTTTATATAAACACCCTGTCCATTCAAATTATCTACAATATCATAGAACGCATCTATTGCATTTGTGCACACTACAAAATCCGACACGCTTTTCAAACGCTCATAGTTGTATTGTGCCACACATCCCATTGAAATAATCTTGGCTTTCTTATTTTTAGAGCGTATCCTTCCTATTTCACTGTATAATTTGTTCTCGGCCTTTTCTCTGACGGCACAAGAATTGATAACAATAACATCGGCATCCTTCGCATCTGCATATTCAAAACCAGCATCCTCAAATATACAGTAAGCCTTTTCAGAATCCCTTTTATTCATTTGGCAGCCGAATGTTTTTATAAAAAATTTAGGCATAAATTGCTTCTAACTCCTTTTCACATCACATTATTAATTAAAAATTACGGCAACTAATTGTAATAAAAACCCAATAAATAGTAAGCTAAAGCCTATTTTTGAGTAGATTTGCCGTTTTTTATAGAAATCTTTTTCTTTTTCGCTCTGCCCATTTATCAAATATGCAACTTATATTGCATATTAACAACATCTGCATTTTACAGAAGCAGACAGCAATAATCAATATAATTTATTTTAAGTGGGAAAATACGATATTATATCTCTTGTATCATTATATTTTTAGAATGATTTTGGACAAGAGAGCTTAAATATTTTGAGCGATTTCTATAAAAAATTTCTACCTATCAGCTATATAGGATGCCAGATCAAGCAGACGTCTTGAATACCCAAATTCATTATCATACCAGACGAGCACTTTAGCAAACCTGTTCATAACCACCTTTGTGGATGGGGCGTCAATAATGCCGGAATGCGGATTCCCAATTATATCCGCAGACACAATCTCATCATTGTTATATGCTATAATATCTTTAAAGCTCCCCTCTGATGCCTTTTTTAAGGCTGAATTTACACACTCTACCGAAACATCTTTGTTCAGATAAGCTACAATATCCGTCAATGCACCGTCAATAATCGGGGCTCTCACCGCTATAGCATCCATCTTGCCTTTTAATTCGGGAATAACTATAGCCGTAGCTTCTGCCGCACCCGTGCTTGTGGGAATCAAAGAAGCGGCTGCCGCACGCCCTCTACGCCTTTTACGAGCAGGACTGTCAACCAAAACCTGGCTTGAAGTATAAGCGTGGATAGTAGTCACCATCATGTTTGCTATTCCAAATTCATCGTTAAGAATCTTAGCAACAGGAGCCAAAGAGTTGGTCGTACATGAGGCATTTGATATAATATTGTGCATCTTTGGATCATAAATCTGTTCGTTTACACCCATAACTACAGTCAAATCAGCACTTTTGGAGGGTGCGCTTATAATCACCTTAGAGGCTCCGGCTGTAAGATGACCCGCCGCATCGCTGCGTTTTCTAAAAATACCAGTGCATTCCAACACAATATCTACACCAAGCTTGCCCCATGGCAAATTAGAAGGAGATTTTTCATTGGAAACAGCTATTTTATCACTTCCCAATTTAATATAATCCAGACCGGATTCAATAGGAAATGAGGAGCCTCCATGCGCAGAATCATACTTTATTAAATAAACAAGCTCATCAATTGGCGTGAGGTCATTTGCTGCAACTATCTTAATATTTTTCGGAGGATTAGATATATAGTGCCGCAACACCAACCTTCCTATACGTCCGAGACCGTTTATAGCAACTCTTTTCATAATAAACATCTCCTTTTATACAAAGCTATAAATTCACAAATGTTGTAAGTTTTTCTTAAATTCTTTACAAAAACAAAAATACCTGTTTTCTAAAAGTTAGCTATTTATTTATTTTTCCTTACTTTAAAAATTATACTAACTTTTATTTATATGGCAAGAGAAATTTTTGTATATATGCTTTTGCATCTTTACATAACATTTTTTAATCTTATAATGTGCAGACTATGAAAGTGTATGCTGAATGTTACCTATGTTTTATATCACAGGCCATAAGAACGACGCAGTTATCCACACAAAACAGAGAAAAGCTGCTTGAAGTAACACATAATGTAATAAACGTTCTGCGAAATACAGATCATAGTATGCCACCTCCTTTAATTAGCGATGATGTATATGGCACAATAAGAAAAACACTCAATATTGATGATCCCTACAAAACAATAAAGGAAAAATACAACAAAATTGCGTATGAATACACGCCTGCGCTAAAAAATAAAATTAATACCTCAAAAGATAGATTGCTATGTGCGCTGAAGATATCACTTGCGGGCAATATAATTGACTTTGGCGCTCAAATGTCAAATTTCAACATAGAGGAAACATTGGACGATGTCATAGAAAATGGATTTAAGATAAATAGTATAGATAAGTTTAGAAATGATCTAAAAAATGCTAAATCACTCGTCTTTATTGCAGATAATGCCGGAGAAATAGTGTTTGATAAGATGCTGCTTGAAACAATCAAAGAATTGTATCCCAACATCAACATAACAGTAGTTGTAAGAGGTGGTCCTATAATTAATGATGTTACAAAAGACGATATAACAGGCTTAGGGTTAGAAAAAATTGCTACAATAGTAGATTCAGGACAGGCTATACCGGGCTATTGGCCTAAAGTATGTAGTGGTGAGTGCTTAAAAATTCAAAATAGTGCAGATATTATTATAGCAAAGGGACAAGGTAATTTTGAGACACTGAGTGAGATAAGAGATAAACGTATCTATTTTCTGTTTATCATAAAATGCAGTGTTGTAAGTAAATATCTCCTTCTAAATAATCTATCAAAGATTTTTGCAAAGAATGATGAGGATTTATGGGCAAGAGTGCAGGAGTAGATGAAGCAGGCAGGGGCCCCTGGGCAGGACCTGTTGTTGCAGCCTGCGTTATACTTGATAAAGAGATACCTAAATTAAATGAGATAAATGATTCAAAGCAGTTGACAGAAAAAAAACGTGAAGAGTTATATGAAATAATCAAAGTAAATTCAATATACGGCATAGGCGCAGCTTCAAATAAAGAGATAGATAAAATAGGCATTGTTAAAGCAACAGAACTTGCCATAAAACGCGCCATTGGGCATATGAGTGAAAAACCTACATTTTTACTGATAGATGGAAGGGACAATTTTGATCTGCCCATAAAGTACAAAACAATAATAAAGGGTGATTCAAAGGTTAAATCTATTGCGGCCGCTTCAATATTGGCAAAGGTGTGGCGTGATAAATATATGAAATTGATAGCAGATATTTATCCTCAGTACGAATTTGAAAAACATAAAGGTTACGGTACAAAAATTCACCTTGAGGCACTTAGGGAATATGGCATATGCGAAATGCATAGAACAAGCTATAAACCTGTACAAAAAATAATAGAAGAAAAAAGTAGAAAGCCCAGGCTACTTCTACATGCCTGTTGCGCGCCGTGTGCAACAAGTGTGATCGAAAGATTGAAAAGTAGATACGATGTTGAGGTATTTTTCTTTAATCCAAACATTCATCCAAAAAGGGAGTATGAAGCACGGCTTAAAGAAATAATAAAATTATGCAATTTTCATAAGATTAAACTGCACATTGGTGGATATGATACAAGAAGGTG
>CAJXLZ010000117.1 GCA_913056505.1 uncultured Desulfurellaceae bacterium | reverse complement strand
TGTCATTCCCGCGTAGGCGGGAATCCAGAGTCAAGAATAGAGAATGCTATAGTCCGGATTCCGTGTCAAGTAATGTCACCCTGTGCTTGACACGGGGACGGAATGACAGAGGGTAGTACGAAGTGACAGAAAGTGAATGTAGAATGACAGAAGGACAGTACGGAATGGTAATAAAAGGAGTGTCATTCCCGCGAAAGCGGGAATCCAGAGTCAAGAATTAAGAGTCCATACTCTGGATTCCGCATCAAGTAATGTCACCCCGTGCTTGACACGGGGACGGAATGACAAAAATAGACAAATTTACTTAATTTATACTTAGCGTTCAAAAAATCGAAATTATCAAGATATTGATGAATTTTACGCAACAGTTGTCAATTTTCTACAAAATATCTATCTTGGACAGCTTTAAATTTTCTTTGTCGAACAAGGATAGATTATCAAAGAACACGGTTTGAAATTGCCCTTGACCTTTTGATCTGCTACCTGCAATCTCACCGGCTATCCCTACCATAACCGCCCCCGTTAAACATGCGGTTAAAATATCACTGTCAACAGACATAAAAGCCCCCATTACAGCAGTTGATATACATCCTGAGCCTGTTATTTTTGTAAGCATGATATCTCCGTTTTTTACGCCGTACGTTGTTTTTGAATCGGTTATAATATCACGGGCACCGCTTGCGCATACGACGCATTGGTGTTTTTGAGCCAAATCACAGGATAGATCTACTATTTCACCAACCTCGCCGTCTGCATCAACCCCTTTGGTTTTAATTGAAAAACCGGACAGATTCGCTATCTCGGATGAATTACCTCTTATTGCATCAATTTTGAAATTATTGATTATATCGTGAGCAACTTTACTTCTGTATGTTGTTGCTCCGACACCCACAGGATCAAAAATAACAGGTATGGACAGGTCGTTGGCTTTTTTTATGGCTGTAAACGTAGTTTGCACCAACTCTTTTGTTAGAGTTCCAATATTGACAACCAGTGCTTTAGATATGGATATCATTTCCTCTATCTCTTCTTCCTCATAGGCCATTACAGGGCTTGCTCCAATGGCCAAAAGAGCATTAGCAGTGATGTTTGTAACAACAACATTGGTTATGTTGAGTATGAGCGGGTTCTCTCTTCTTAAGGATTGCAGATTATCTTCTAATATTTTTATCACTTTTATTTTTCCTCCAAATAGACATAACTATAAAATTACCTACTTTAAAATGGACGATTTCTTAATATAAACCATTCCCTGAAAAATGGCAACCACTATACCCGCTTCATCTGTAATATCAACCCTATAGCTTGCAAGTTTTTTATTTCTTCCTACCTCCCTAGCCGTTGCATAGAGCGTTCCCGACTTTGCAGCATTTAAAAATGATATGGATACATTTATTGCAAGGGCTAACGCATTATGCGAGTTTGAAGCAGCGGCAAAAGCAAAATCAGCAAGCGTAAATATTGCACCGCCGTGAACAACATTGGCTGCGTTCAAGTGTTTATCATTAATTTCCATAGATGTTTTAGCATAACCTTCAGCAACCTCTAAAAGTTTTATGCCGTTTGCTTTTGCAAATTGATCATTATTAGATATAAAATCCTTAATCTTATTATATTCCATTCTACCCCCCCATTATTAAATATTTTTAGCCTTCACTGTCCTATTATATCTCTTTTTAGTATTTACTCCTCCAGCCGCCACCCAATGCTTTATAAAGGGTTACCTCGTTGGCTATAACCCCATTCTTAAGTTTGATTAAATTTAACTGAGCATTTAAAAAACCACGTTGCGCATCGAGCACTTCAAGATAGTTCGAATATCCACTATCAAATCTTTTTTCAGATAGATAAAGTGCTTTTTTCAAAGCCTCTAATTCTTCAGCTTGAGCTTTCAGTTTCTGTTTGGAGATTTTTATACTGTTTAGGGCATCAAACACCTCTTTAAATGCATTTCTAACTGTCTGTTTATACTGCACAAGAGCCGCCTTTTTTTCAGCTTCAGCTATTTTAATATTCGATTTAATTCTGCCGAAATCAAAAATAGGCATATTAGCGGACGGTCCAACTCCCCAAACCTTTGCTGAACGCTGTATTAAATTGCTTAGCTCTGCACTTTGAAAACCCAATAGCCCGGTTAAAGAAATTGATGGGAAATATGCAGCTTTTGCCGCACCAATAAGTGCATTTTTTGCCTTTAAGTTTTCCTCTGCAGCCTTGATATCAGGTCTATTTTCAAGCAGCGTTGATGGAAGAGTATAAGGAATTTTTATCGGTTTTGGTAGTGTTTTATTAAAAGAAATAGTACCCTCAAAAATCTCTTTAGGGCTTCTTCCAAGCAAAACAGATAGGGCACTTGCTGCCCGCGTTTTTTGCTCTTTTAGCGATTCAACCAATACTTTGGCATTAGCATACTGAGCTTTGGCCTGTTTAACTACCAGTTCACTAACAACTCCATATTTATACTGCTTTTGCCTATATTCATAGGTCTCCTTGAAAGATTTAGCACTTTTTTGTGCTACTTTTAACTGCTCATCAACAGCAATAAGATTAAAATATGCATTTGCAACATTGGATATTAATGTTAATTTCACTGTCTCTTTATTAGACTCGCTTGCCAGAAACGACGATAGGGCAGCCTTTTTCTGATTTCTTAATTTACCCCAGAGATCCAACTCATATCCTACGGACGAAGATAAAGAAAAGTTGTTAAAAATTGTTCCGCTATTTTTTGGCAGTGTTTCGTTGCTTGTCTGTTGCCTGTAGCCCGAGGCTGATGCATTGATATTTGGGTACAAGTTTGCTGAGTTTAAACCTAGATATGCCCTTGCCTCTTTGACCCTAATAACAGCAAGTTTTAAATCATCGTTGTTCTTTAGCGACTCTTTTATTAGTCTATTAAGATTACTATCATTAAAATTTTCCCACCAATTAACATCAATGGTCTGTTTTTGGGCTGCTTTGTTACCGTACTTAGACGGCAAATCTATTTTCGGCATTGTTAGTTTTGGCGCTAACGAGCAACTTGATAGCAACAAAATTATGCTTAAAAAAACAGTTAAATTTCTCACCTTTTTCTCCTTTGTGTAAATTTTTCTTTGAGCTTCATAATGAGGTAGAAAAACAGCGGTATAAATAGTGTGCCTATAACAGTCTGCAGTATCATACCGCCTATAACCGTTGTGCCTATTATACTACGGGAGCTACCACCGGCGCCTCCCCATATAATCAACGGCAAACTGGCTACAATAAAGGTTAAAGATGTCATAATAATAGGCCTGAATCTTATTTTTGCGCCCTCAACAGTAGCATCAAACAGTGAATAATTTAGATCCATTCTCTGCAACGCGAAGTTAACCATCAAGATGGCATTTTTAGCAGACAATCCCACAAGCACCAGGACACCTATGTTGAAATAGATGTCCTTCTCAAGATGCCCCATCCATAAACCTAAAACAGCGCCGAATATGGCAAATGGAATTATCAACATAATAGAAAATGGTATAGCAAAACTTTCATACAGTGCAGCAAGAATCAGAAACACAAAAACTGCTGTGTATATAAATACGCTATTCCCCGATTTTGAGAGTTTTTTCTCCTGATATGATGTTCCCGACCAGCTCGTAGTATATCCGATTGGTAAAACTTTTTTGGCAATTTCTTGTATGGCTTTCATAGCATCGCCAGAGGTATACCCAAATCTGGGTTGACCTGTAATGTGAGCTGCGGTGAACATATTAAATCGCTGCACAACATCGGGTCCAACGATTCTCTTTATGCTTACAAGTGAGCTTATCGGAATAAGTTTTCCTGCTCTTGATTTTACAAATACATTACTATAGTTTTTCAAGTTTTTTCTAAAATTCTCATCAGACTGCATATTTACATGAAATGTTCTTCCATAGAGGTTAAAATCATTCACATAATAAGTTCCAAATGTGGATTGAAGCGTTGTGAATATATCAGCTATCGGTATATTTAAGGATTTTGCCTTCTCTCTATTTACCGTTATCTTATACT
>CAJXLZ010000116.1 GCA_913056505.1 uncultured Desulfurellaceae bacterium | reverse complement strand
TTGCTGTTTTCCACAAATATGGACACAAAGACAGAATGAATATCGTCTGTAATGCTATTATATTTGCAAATAAAATTTTTCATATCCATATCCATGCGCCGAGCAAGAAATGATAATTCTTTTTCTGTTTTCGGCAGCATTTGAGTTTGCATTTCATCTAATAATTGGATTTTATGTTCTATTCTCCTTAAAAATAGATATCCTTCCAACAAAAGATCGGCATCTTCACCCATATATCCTTTTGTTTTAAGTGTTTTCAAGCAATCAACAGTGCCTAAATATCGTAAATCTTTATCTTCTCCGCCATATATCAGCTGAAAGTATTGCACAATAAATTCAACTTCCCTTATGCCTCCAACACCCTTTTTAACATCCATTTTCTCAGGATCTATAAGATAAGAATTTATATGCTTAGAATATTTTTTAATTCTAAACATTAAGGAACGTATATCCTTGATATAATCCAAATCTATCGATTTTTTATATATAAAAGGCTGAACAACATTCATAAATTGTTTGCCCAATTTTATATCTCCGGCAACAGGTTTAGCTTTCAATAAAGCCATTCTTTCCCAATTACGCCCAAACGTGGAATAGTAATTCTCATACTCGCTAAGACTTAAAGAAAGCGGATAGTTGCTACCACCAGGCCTCAATCTCGTATCAACCCTGAATACAAATCCGCCATGTTTATTGTCATTAAGAATGGAGACAATTTTTGCGGCCAATCTGAAGTAATAGTCTTTTTCTCCATCATCACTGTGTACAAACATAAGATCTATATCCGAAGAAAAATTTAGTTCGTTTGTGCCCAATTTTCCCATACCTATTACGCAGATATTTTTATCATATCCTTTACTATTCTTTTTTAAATTTTCATAGGCAATATCTAAAGAGGCTTGAATTAAAGCTCTGGCAAGATAAGATGTCTCTTTCATAGTAGACACAAAGCTGCATGCATTTATAATTTCGCGTGCACCTATTCTCAAATACTCTTTTTTTCTGTATTTCCTTAATATATATTCCTGCTGCGCCATACTTTTTGTATGTATTAATATTTTGGTAATCTCCTCGTAATACGCCGCATAACTTTTGTCATATCCGAGCGTTCTATTTTCTATAAGCCAAAATATATACTCGGGGTTTGTTATAAGTGTTAATGAAAGCGTATTGGACTGGGAAAATATACCGAAAAGCAGTTCTCCAATGACATCAAAAGATTTAATAAGCTCAAATATAGTTGATTTCGCCGTTGAATTTTCTAAAAAGGAGTAAAAATAAGCAAATGCCATATCCGGATTAGCAGATCTTTTAAGGTTACGAAATATGGCACTTTGTGAGTTTCTAAATTCTAATAACAGACCAAGCTTCGATGTGAAGCTCAAAAAAATTTTATACGCTTTGCTCTTATTCTCAAAAATAGATAAAAATTTCTCTAATTCTATGCCTATTTGCCCTCTATATTCTTCATATCAAAAGCAATGCGTTCTTTGAACTTATCCACTGAATCCTTTTCTTTCTTTTCCGGCATTAATTTGCCCTTAAACAAGAGTAAAATTGGAGAAGCTATAAATATGGATGAGTATGTGCCCGACAGTGTTCCAACCAATAAAGCAAAAGATAGACCCCTAAGACTATTGCCGCCAAACAAAAACAGTGCCAATACAACAAATAAAACCGTTCCCGATGTCAATATTGTTCTTGAGAGCGTTTCGCTTATGCCTAAATTTATAGCCTCTTCATTTGATAATTTTCTATTATTTCTAACCTTTTCCCTTATTCTGTCAAAAACCACAATTGTATCATTGACAGAATAACCTACTATGGTCAGTATAGCTGCAACAACATCTAGAGTAAATTCATAATTGAATATGGACAAAAATCCTACCGTTATCAAAACATCATGGAATAGCGCCAATATGGCGCCGAAGGCAAATCTATATTGAAATCTTATACTTATGTATATAAAGATAGCAATTAAAGATAAAATAATTGCCTCAATACCATTATTACGGAATTCCTTGCCTATTTTAGGACCTATCATATCTACACGTACAATTTTATAGGTATCACCGAATTTCTTTGTCAAGTATTGCCTTATATTATTTTCCATACTTTTATCTGTTGAGGATGTAGAAAATTTGCTATATATTACAAATTCATTGCCTTTATTACCAAAACTCTGTATTTTGGAATTTTTAAACATCGGTGACACTTTTATAGCATCCCTTAAATCTGCGACGTTAACTTTATTGTTAAATTTTACATGTATGGAAGTCCCACCTTTAAACTCTATGCCTAATCTTGGACCCTTATGTATAATCAGGGATCCTATGCCTATAAGAATCAGAATAAGAGATAAAGATATCGCTTTTTTGAAATTGGAGACAAAATCTATGAGAATACCGGGTTTTATTATTTCGATCATTACTTTTCTCCTAAATGCTCAATTTGGATATATTAAATTTTTCAATTAGAATATCGTAAACTGTCTTGGTTAATGTTACAGCCGTAAAAATATTGGCAAGCAGACCTATGGACATTGTAACCGCAAACCCCTTAACGGGACCTGATCCGAATTGATACAATATTAATGCTATAATAAGTGTCGTCATATTGGCATCTAATATAGTTATAAATGCCCTGGAGTAACCTGCGTTTATTGCATCATGAACACCTCTGCCTACCCTCATCTCTTCTCTTATACGCTCATAAATTAGCACATTTGCATCAACGGCCATTCCTATAGATAGAGCAATACCCGCTAATCCGGGCAGTGTAAGAGTAGCTCCGAACATAGCCAATGCTCCAAGTATTATGACAACATTTACACCTAAAGCAATATCAGCCAATATGCCAGACAGTGCATAATATATAGCCATAAACAGAATAACAGCTAAAGCACCTACAATTATAGCTTTTGCGCCCTTTTCTATGGCTATCTTACCCAATGAAGGACCTATTGTAACCTTCTCCAAAACATGTACAGGAACGGGCAAAGACCCACTCCTTAAAACGATAGCTAAATCATGAGCTTCACGTTCTGAAAAATTACCTGTAATTTGCCCTCTTCCACCGTCAATCCTGCTTTGAATTACAGGTGCAGAATATACATTTTTATCAAGAATAATAGCAAGCCGTTTTCCTATGTGGCTGCCAGTAAAATCACCGAATATTTTTGCGCCCTCCGAGTTCAGTTCAAAAGCAACATATGGCTGGTTAAGCTGCCCACCAAAAGAAACATAAGCCTTTTTTATCATATCGCCCGTTATTACCGCATTTTTCTTAACAACGTACGGTATCTTGGAAATAGCTCCTGTGGTAGGATCCCTTTTAATAGAATATAACAGCTCATCATCCAAAGGCAATTTGCCATTCAGTGCATCATTTACATTGACAGAATCATCAACAAGATGCAGTTCCAATCTTGCAGTCTTGCCTATAAGTTGGACTGCCCTTGAGGCATTTTTAATACCAGGGAGTTCAACGATAATATTATTTTCACCCGATCTAACTATTGTCGGATCCACGACCCCAAATTGATCGATGCGATTTCTTATAACACTTATTGCCTGTGAGACAGATTCCTTTTTTATTTTATCTGCTATCTTCTCTTTCAGAGATAATTTAATAGGTAATTCTTCTGAAATAATATTGTAATTAGGAAAGTTATTGCTTATCAAATCAAGAGCAGCTTGTCTATCATTGCTATCTACCAAACTAATGGATATATATTTGCCATCTTTGGTAACAAAAACCTTATCGTATGCAATCTTGGCGTTGAGCATCTGTTTCTTTAAGTTACTTGCCGCTCTTTCTAACACCGTAGATACCGCTTTATCTGTATCTGCACCCAGCACAAGATACATACCACCTTTTAAATCCAGCCCTAAATGGATCTTATCCTTGGGCACATATGATGGCAAACTCTTTGATGCATTATTACCAATAAATGTAGGCGCCGCATAGGCGCCGAACAATATTATGACCACAATAATAAGAATAAGTTTCACTATAGTATTTGTTCTCATATAAACCCC
>CAJXLZ010000115.1 GCA_913056505.1 uncultured Desulfurellaceae bacterium | reverse complement strand
TAATTAATTTAAGCAGATTTATGCTTGAGGAAGAACAAAAATATCCTGCAGCAAGCGGCGATTTTACATTAATCTTAGAACAAATCGCATTTGCCGCAAAAATCATATCAAGAGAGGTTAATAAAGCCGGCCTGGTAAATATTTTAGGTAAAACAGAAACTCATAACATACATGGCGAGACACAGCAAAAGTTAGACATATTTTCAAATGAGAAAATGATAGAATCTCTCACCGCAACATATAAAGTTTGTGCTATGGCATCAGAAGAGGTGGACGATGCCGTAAAATTGGAAA
Source organism: uncultured Desulfurellaceae bacterium (assembly GCA_913056505.1). GTDB lineage: Bacteria > Campylobacterota_A > Desulfurellia > Desulfurellales > Hippeaceae > CAJXLZ01. The sequence goes on along the minus strand of CAJXLZ010000115.1, from coordinate 3,780 downwards.
AGAAATACTCAGAAAAAGGCAAATATGTTGTGGTATTTGATCCCTTAGACGGATCTAGCAATATAGATGTTAATGTAAGCATAGGAACAATATTTGGTATATATAAAAAGTTAGACAACGATAATGATTGTTACAAATCCTTGCTTCAGACAGGAAGGAATTTGGTTTGCGCAGGCTATGTAATATACGGATCAAGCACAATGTTTGTCTATACCACAGGAAATGGCGTTAACGGTTTTACACTTGATCCGAGTGTGGGTGAATTTCTACTGTCTCATAAAAATATGAAAATACCTGAATGCGGCAAAATATACAGTATAAATGAATCAAATTATGATAAATGGACAGATAACATAAAGAACTACATAAATTTTTTGAGAAACCATAAAGAAAGAGAGTATACCGCGAGATACATAGGCTCGTTCGTTGCGGATTTTCATAGAAATCTGCTTAAAGGCGGTGTATTTTTATATCCAGAGGACAGAAATCACAAGAAAGGTAAATTAAGACTGCTTTATGAGGCAAACCCTATGGCATTTATTGTCGAACAGGCAGGCGGTGCTGCAACAGATGGAGAAAATGACATATTGGATATATTTCCCTCAGGGCTACACGTCAGAACCCCGCTTGTTATAGGTTCGAAATATGAAGTAGAATTGTATAAAAAGATGTATAAAAATATTTAGATGAAAATAGTGATAGCGGGTGCGGGCAGTGTAGGATTCCATATAGCAAAGCATCTAAGCGAAGAAAAAAAAGATATTATAGTTATAGAAAAAGATGCAGAAAAAGCGAAGTTTATATCAGACAATCTGGATTGCTTTGTTATTAATGGAGATGCCACAAATATAGAAACATTAAAAAAATCCGGATGCGAAGATGCTGATATTTTTGTAGCCGCTACAGATTCGGATGAAGTGAATATAATATCTTGCCTTATTGCCGCAAGCGAATTTAGTATACCCAAAAAAATAGCAAGAATAAAAAAGTTGGAATACGAGAAAAGCAATATATTTCAGCCGAAGCTTATAGGCATTGATTTTATTATAAATCCTGAAATAGAAGCTGCAAAAAGTATAATAAACACAATAAACTTCGGGGCTACAAGCGATACTATAATATTTGAGGATACAGATATTCAGATGAGGGGTGTATATATAGATGAAAATTCCTCACTTTTGAATAAAACTATAATAAAAATCAAAAAAGAGCTGAAAAGCGAATTTATCATAGCCGGCATAAAAAGAGGCAACAATCTAATGATACCCGATGGATACTCAACACTCAACAAAGGAGATTATATTTACGTAGTATCAAAAAAACAAAACATAGATGAAATTTTGAATAATATAGGAAAAATAAAGATAAAAATAAAAAATATTGCGATAATAGGCGGCGGAAATATAGGCAGAATCTCAGCAGCAGGCTTATCCGGAAAACACAGAAACGTGAAAATCATAGAGAAAAATTACGAAAAGTGCAAGTATATAGCCAATAAATTAAAAAGTGTAACGGTGATCAACGCAGATGCAAGTGATGCAAAAATATTTTCAGAAGAACGCATATGCGAATTTGATGCAATAATAACAGCTACAAACAATGAAGAATTAAATGTCTTATCTGCTATATATGCTAAAAACATAGGTGTCAAACGCTCTATCGCCATTATAAACAAGGAAAATTATATAGAGATGGCACAAAAGTTGGGAATTGATGCTATTATAAGCCCAAAACTCTCTACGGTAAGCAGTGTGATGAGATATATTAGAAAAGGCAATGTTATAGGCTTATATTCCATATTTGGCGGAGATGCAGAGGCTATGGAGGTGCGCATAGGAAAAAACTCTCAATTCATTAACAAACCCTTAATGCAGATAAAGCTCCCCAAAGGCAGTCTTGTGGTAAGTATCAGCAGAGAAAACGAAAGTTATATACCGGATGGAAACTTCATAATTAAGCCATATGATAAAATGATAGTTTTCACCAAAAAAGATGACATTAATACCATAGAAAAGTTGCTGTAATTATGAATTCTATAGTTATTGTAAGACTGCTTTCAATATTAATATTAGCTTTGTCCGGCTTCATGTTTTTCCCTCTCGCCATTTCCATCTATTATAAGGAGCATGTAGCTTTAGCATTTTTGTTGCCCATAACTATAGGTATATTTGTCGGGAGCACAGTGCTCGCTTTAACAAAATCAGATAAAAAAGAAATGTCTAAAAAAGACAGTTTTATATTAGTAGTCTCAAGCTGGATATTGGCATCTGTTTTCGGATGTATACCTTTTATCCTCGGTGCGCATTTAAATTTTACGAATGCATTTTTCGAAACTATGTCCGGATTTACTACAACCGGAGCATCTATATTAACAAATATTGAAATCCTGCCTAAATCTATCCTTTTCTGGCGTTCCTTAACACACTGGCTCGGGGGCATGGGCATTATTGTTCTTGCTGTTGCAATCCTGCCTATTCTCGGCATAGGTGGGGTTCAATTAATAAAAGCCGAAGCCCCGGGACCAACTATGGAGAAATTATCACCGAGAATCACATCAACCGCAAAGTATCTTTGGCTTGCATATGTTGTATTGAGCTTAATTGAGACAATATTGCTTTTATTTGGCGGTATGAACCTGTTCGATGCTCTTACACATATGTTCGGCACGATGGCAACAGGTGGTTTTTCGACAAAAAATACAAGTATTGCATATTTTCATTCCGCTTACATAGATTGGGTTATCACAATATTTATGTTTTTGGCAGGTATGAATTTTGCTTTACATTTTAAACTAATGATGGGTAAATTTTCTATCTTCAAAGATGAAGAATTGCGTTTTTATATTTTTATAATTTCGGCAGCGGTATTAATAGTAACTATAAAACTGTTGCATTATTACGGTGATTTTTTTACCTCATTACGGTACGCAGCATTTCAGGTTGTTTCCATTTCCACAACAACAGGCTACGCAACTGCAGATTATGAGAAATGGCCGTATTTGGCACAAGCAATACTGTTTTTAATGATGTTCGTGGGAGGATGTTCTGGTTCAACAAGCGGCAGCATTAAGATTATAAGAATATATACTCTGCTCAAACAGGCAATTAACGAAATGAAATATTATATACATCCAAAAGGCATTTTTTTATTAAAATTTAACGGAAAACTTGTCAAGAAAGACACAGTATATGCAATTTCGGGCTTTTTCTTTCTATACATTGCAACATTTTTTGTCATTGCACTTCTTGTATCTGCGTTCGGCGTAAATCTTTTAACCGCTTTTTCAGCTTCTGCCGCAACATTGGGCAATATCGGACCGGGATTCGGAATGATCGGTCCGGCAGAAAATTATTCTCATTTGCCATTAATCGTAAAATGGATATTGAGCTTTGCTATGTTAGTAGGCAGATTAGAAATCTATACTGTTTTTGTTATCTTTACACCCATATTTTGGAAAAAATAAAACTTATTTCTTATTTTATATTTTTTAGCGTTTATACAGCTTATTTACTTATCTTTCATTAACGGGAAGAGTATAACATCTCTAATAGACGGATTATCTGTGAGCAACATAACCATTCTATCAATACCGATGCCTTCGCCTGCTGTAGGAGGCAAGCCGTATTCCAATGCACGAATGTAATCCTCATCATACATAGATGCCTCTTCATCCCCACGCTTGCGTTCTTCTAGTTGATTTTTAAATCGCTCGCTTTGGTCAAAGGGGTCATTAAGCTCAGAAAATCCATTAGCTATTTCAGTTGAAGCAATAAACAGCTC
>CAJXLZ010000114.1 GCA_913056505.1 uncultured Desulfurellaceae bacterium | reverse complement strand
TCGGTCATTGAGGCGGCTTCGACAAAATGGAATTTTTTACACTTTGAGCCCGGGCTTGTAGGCGGACACTGCATCGGTGTTGATCCCTATTATTTAACATATAAAGCTCAAGAGTTGGGATATAATCCACAAGTTATATTGGCAGGAAGAAGGATAAATGATTCTATAGGGAAATATATAGCAGAACAAGCCGTAAAAAAAATCATAGCATGCGGAAAAGCTGTATTAAATACAAATGTGCTTGTCTTGGGCATAACATTTAAAGAAAATATAAAGGATATACGCAACAGCAAGGTTGTGGATATAATCAATGAGTTGAAGGATTTTGGTGTCAATGTTGATGTTTATGATCCGTATGCCGACGATTTAGAAGTGGAAAAGACATACCATATTAGATTGGCTGGTAAGAATTCTATAAAGCAAAAATATGATTGTGTTATTTTAGCCGTTAAACATAATGAATTTATGAGTAATAAGGAGTGGATTCTTGATTTATTGGATGAAAACGGTGTGCTCATAGACATAAAATCTGTCTTTAAAAGGGATGAGGTGGGAAAAAACTTGAACTATTGGAGGCTTTAGATGCCCGATGATAGGCTTAAGACATTTGAAGATGCCATAAAAAGGCTTGAGGATATATCTAAAAGGTTGGAAAGTGATGATATTGCTTTGGATGAGGCGGTAAAATTGTATGAAGAGGGTATGAAGTTATCAAAATTCTGTTCAGACAAGATTGCAAATGCTGAGAATAAGATTAAGATTCTCAAAAAAACTGAAGACGGCATAGAGGAAGAAGAGTTTGACGAGGCAAATGAAGAAATTTAAGGATATGGTAGATAATTTTTTACTCCATCTATCACAAAAACCTCTCTTTCCTAAACTATATAGGGATGCTCTGTTCTACACTGTTTTAAATCCTGGCAAAAGAATTAGGGCACTGCTTGTTTTGGGGGCGGCGTCTATGTTTTCTGATGATATATCCTGCGCTGTTCCTGTGGCTGCTGCTATTGAACTAATGCATGCATATTCCTTGATACATGATGATCTGCCTGCTATGGATAATGATGATTTAAGAAGGGGCAAACCATCTAATCATAAGGTTTTTGGGGAAGATATGGCAATACTCGCCGGCGACGGACTGAATACATACTCTTTTTCTGTCATAGCAAATAGCGATTTAAGCGATGCGAAGAAAGTAAAGATAATATCGCTTTTAAGCGAATACGCAGGCATCTACGGAATGGCTGTTGGACAGGCTGCGGATGTTTTATATGCTACCAACAGATTAAAATGTGACGATAAGAAACTTGTTAATTTTATCCATAAGCATAAAACTGCCCGACTCATACAGGCAAGCGTTATGATAGGCGGTATATGCGCAGGTGTTAAAGAGGAGATTTTGGAAAAATTATCAAAATACGGTTTATATATAGGGCTATCGTTTCAAATTATAGATGATTGTTTGGATGTTGTAGGGGATGAAAAGAAGATGGGCAAAAAGAAGGTTGACAACATAAATAATACCCTTACATACCCCAAGGTTTACGGATTAAAAAGATCGTATGAAATTGCCGGAAGATTATATGATAATGCTATCCGTGAAATAGACGGATTAGATGGATGTGAAGTATTGTTGAATTTGGCAAAAATGATGGTTGAGAGGGACAGATGAGTGAAATAAATCTAAAAAGGGTAACCAAGGAAACCAACATCGAACTTGCGCTCAATATTTATGGGGATGGCAATTACAAAATAGACACGGGCATTGGATTTTTTGATCATATGCTTGAAACGCTGGCGCGTCATGCAAATTTTAATCTGAGCATTAAAGCAAAGGGTGATCTGGAAGTAGATTATCATCATACCGTTGAGGATATAGGCATAGTATTGGGAGAGGCTTTTTACCAATCGCTTGAAAACATTAGTGTTAAAAGATACGGATACAGCATAATACCTATGGATGAGGCGCTGGTTTTATCCTCGGTTGATCTATGCAATAGGATACATTTAGGTTACGACTGCAAATTGAGCGGATCTGTGAAAAATTTTGATACTGAGTTGGTTAAAGAGTTTTTTTTAGCCTTTGTAAATAATGGTAGATTTGTATTGCACATTAAACAATTAGATGGTGAAAATAGGCATCATATTGTTGAGGCCATCTTCAAATCGGTGGCTCACAGTTTGCGTGATGCTGTCCAAAAATCCGAAAACATATTGTCCACAAAGGGCGTTCTTTAAGCAAAATATATATGAAGAGATCCGTTGCTATTGCTACATTCGGGTGCAAACTCAATCAATATGAATCCCAACTTATGATGGAAAGTTTAAGCAGCGATTATGAGATAAGAGCGTTTAATCAGTATTGCGATATCTATATAATTAATTCTTGTGCCGTGACATCCAAAGCCGCTAAGGAATCAAGAAATGCTGCCAAGGCTGCCCTAAAGCGTAACCCTGATGCTATGGTGTTTTATACAGGCTGCGATGTCTATATTGAAGAAAGGTTACCCGATAATGTCTATTTAATAGGCAACAGCTATAAAAATAATATAAAGGCGGCTATAGAAAACAGGATAAACGATATTTCCGAGGATACAAAAAACTATCCTTTATACACAAAGATTAATAAATTCAGAGGGAAGAACAGAGCCTTCGTTAAGATTCAAGAGGGGTGTAATAACCATTGCACCTATTGTATAATACCTAGACTGCGCGGTCACGGGCGCGATAAGAGCAAACATTTGATTTTAGAAGAGATCAAAGGATTGATCAACAGTGGATTTGAGGAGATAGTATTGTGCGGCACAGATATAGGTTCATACAAACACCTTAAGGGCCTATTGAGAGAAATAGATAAAAGTAATTTAAGTGCGCGTATCAGAATCAGTTCAATAGAACCTATGTATGTAGATAGAGAGCTTATAGACATCATTACATCGGGTAATTTTGCGCGCCATCTGCATATGCCACTTCAATCGGGCTCCGATAAGATATTGAGATTAATGGCTAGGAATTATAAATGTAGAGACTATGAAAGAATCGTGGATTATGCTAGCAAAAAAGGGATTTTTGTTGGCACTGATATTATAGTAGGCTTTTATGGCGAAGATAGATCTGCTTTTGAAGAAACTTACAACTTTGTGGAATCTTTGCCTCTTGCGTATGGGCATATATTCAGTTATTCAAAAAGAGACTATACACCTGCTGTCAATTTGAAGATTGGATTGGAAAGGGGTCCTGTCGTTGCAGCAAGAAACAGACTGTTGCGGGAACTGTTTAAGGATAAATTAAAAAATCGTATGAAAAATTTTATCGGGCATACTACGGATATTGTTGTTGAAGATACACAAGTAAAAATTAATAATAAAACCTTCTATAAAGCTATTGCCAGTGAATATTTTCCCGTGCTCGTTAAAGATAAAGTGAAGCGTTCTGTATTTGAAATAAAAAAATTTGATGGAGAATATGCATATATATGAGTTTGAATACACTGTCTTTCGATAAGGATCAGATTATATTTTTGGGCACCGGCGGAGGCAGATTTGTGGTTTTTAATCAACTGAGGGCATCAGGTGGTTTATGGTTTAGCCTATCAGGTAAATTATTCGTTATTGATCCGGGTCCGGGGGCTTTGGTTAAAGCTTTTAAACATAAAATAAGACCCAATAAACTATCGGGTATTTTTTTAAGCCACAGACATTTAGACCATTGTGCGGATATCAATGCAATAATAGAATCAATGACAGATGGGGGACATAAAAAGAGGGGGACAATAATTGCGCCAAAGGATGCAATAGAGATAGACCCCGTAATCCTTAAGTATAACAGGAAAAATTATGAACTTATAAACACTAAAGAGTATCATAAATATGAGATAGACGGCATTACAATCACTACAAAAATGAAACATCATCATCCGGTTGAAACATATGGCGCTGTTTTCTCAAACGGGAATCACTCATTTTCATACATAGCCGATACGAAATATTTTGCTGATTTACCACATGAATATTGTTCAGATGTTGTTATAGCGAATGTTGTTTTCTGCAAAGAGAGAGCGGGTTTCCAGCATTTGAATGCTGAGGATATATACAAATTTT
>CAJXLZ010000113.1 GCA_913056505.1 uncultured Desulfurellaceae bacterium | reverse complement strand
AAATTCCAATGTAATTTTAACCCTTTTAGATATGATTTTGCTTTTTGGCTTATAGCCGGATAAAGCAAAAACTCCGGCAAAAAATGTAAATAGCGCAAACAAAAATATTATCGTCTTAAGCGATAACCTGAAATTAACCAATGCACCCAGGGGGCAAAAGCAATCATTGCTAGAGCAAACGGCAGAGCAATTTTAAAATCAACCAGTTTCTTTCTTGCATAAGTAGTGAAGCAAGATATCTGAACGCAAAAATTTAAAAGCAGGCCTAGAGGTATAGCTTTCATTTTAAAATCCATCCCCATCCAGAACAACATCGGGATATAAATCTGCCATCCTCACATACCCAGCATCGAGAATATAAATTAAAAGAAGAAAAATATTATCGGAGTTAAATAAATCATACAAGCAAATTCCAGATCATTTTAGCCGCGATTAAATAAAGTATTATGCCGATTACAATTTTAACCTGACGCCTGTTAAGTTTTTCCTTCATCAAATATGCTCCTAATAATGCCCCTGCAATAGAACCCACTGCACATAAAACTAATAATTTGATATTGATATTCCCTAAAGCCACATGGCCTAAAAATCCTGAAAATGAAGAAAATATCACAATAAACGCCGTTGTAGCTGAGGCTTTCTTAGGATTAAATCCCAGCCAGACCAAAACAGGCACGATAAAATTACCTCCCCCTACACCTAACAGACCTCCTAAATAGCCTGCAAAAGAACCAACACCTGTACCATATCCTATTAACTTTTTAGCATTGGTCTCAACCGGTCTTTCTCTGGACTTATAAAATAGCATCATACTCCCCGCAAAAACTAAAAATCCTACAAATAACCAGAGTAAAACATTACGAGGCAAATGCTCCGCAGTTCTGGCGCCTAAAGGAGATAAAATCGAAGCTACAATTAAAATCGGAAATGCGGTTTTAAAAACAATCAGTTTTTTCTTAGCATAACTAATAGAAGCAAAAACCATAGCGATGGAATTTAATAAAAGGGCTGTGGACATTGCCGTTAATAAAGGAATTCCTAAAGCTAGAAATACAGGTATGAGAATAAATGCCGCACCCACGCCAGCAATGGTCAAAACTGTTGTAAAGGCAAATGTAATAATACTTGCAATAATATAAGTAACCATATTCCCTCCTAAAATTTAAAATTAAAAACCGTCCTCAAACAATTTGTATCTTCCCAGTTACCTTAATTCTTAATCTCTCGTAAATCATAGTAAACATCAAGGGAAAAATCTTTAAATAATTTAAAAGCAAATCCCGCCAGAGCTTCATTTTCTCCAAAATAGGAATTATCAAACAAAGAAAAAATTCTGCCTTCATCGCCAACCCAGAAATTGACTTTTTTGTTTAAAGGTAGAATCAATTTTACCTTCTCCCTGAATTTATAAGTATTTTTACTGCAATGCCTTTCTAATTTTGTGCTGGAAGCCAAAGAAAATTTGCCCAAATTCTTTTTATAATCAACCTGTGGCCAGAACATATGCAGAGCGTGCCAGTTATTCTTTCTTTTCCCTTTAAAGGCATAATAAAGAGCAACCTCCCAATTAGAATTAAGCTTTTTTGATAAACCAAAGGAGGATTTGCGATAATAATTTACTCCATCTTTATACCTTGTATCTTCTTTTAAATTCAAAAATATTTTCTTATCCTTATTTAAGGAAATTTTTGTCTCATATTCAAAGTAATATTCCCAATCCCTTGCCCAGGCAGGCGAAATTAAAACTAGCAAGCCTAAAAAATAATTATTATCTTAACCATAATCTGTTTAGATATAATTTGCCTACCTTTTATACCTAATCCCCACAAGAACTATTACAAATTAGCCTCAATAATTAACTGCCATAACCAGAGCAGGGAATACATAAAAGCTTTCCTTGTTTATATCTTACATAATTTTCTGCTACCAACTCCCCGCAATTTTCACACCTTACAGCATGGAAACAGGTCTCAATCTTCTTCTCTTTTTCTTCAAACTTAAAGATTTCACTAACATTAAAAAACTCATCTTCTTTTCTCGCTAGCGTTGCCTCAAAAATCTTTAAGGCAAACTCAGGATTAACCTCGGAAGGTAAAATCCCTTTCCTGCGTTCTTCAATAAAAGGAGAACTAAAATTTTTCTCCATAACGTCTGTTTTTATAGCTACACGCACAGCTCTTTTATCTTTATCTACTAAGGTAAACGCCCATTTGCCGTAACAAAGTTTTATTATATTGCCTTTACCAAAGGTACAACCCGTAGCTGCCTGCATACCATCCACAACACATCCTGCTGCATGATGATACCCTGTTTCGGCATAAACCTTTGCCACGGAGTTTCTCTCACGCTCAATACCTAACTTTCTTAAAGCTGTTCTTCCGGCTCGAAATGCTGCTGGCATTGCCGGACAGACATGCCCATGAAAATACAGAGCAACTACCATAAGATGCTTATCTTCCTCATTTAAATTTGATTTTTCAATTAACTCCTCTGCCTTTTTAATAGTTTCTTTTGCATCCATTTTAAAATACCTCCAAACTTAAATTATTTAAATCTAAAGAATTATTGAAACTAATCCTTCTTCTTATTCTTGGGCTGTCCTGGATTCAAGATGTGGTTACAAGTAGGTATCCAGAACCTCCTTATTTCTTTCACTTTAATAGAATCGTAGAAAAAAGTCAAATTCTTTTCCACCATCTCCACCAGATAGATATGGACATACTGCCCCTATTCCTTTGGATTTCAAATAAAGATATATTCTACGATTTTATTTCTGCGTTTTCTGCTTCAGGTTCCGGGTCAGACAACGGATTGAATACCATGCTTTTCCCTATAATGCTTCCACCACTTTTTTGCCGTCTTTAAATCAATACTGGTTATTTTTGCTAAATGTTTAAGGCCAACAGATTATTTTAATGATGGTGGCAATAAAAAATATGTTTATTCTTCTATCATCGCCGCATATCCATTATTAATTTTGTGATTCATGTTCTTTCTTATAATATTGGCAAATATCGTTTAAAAAACATTCTGTGCATTTAGGATTTTTTGATCTGCATATATACCTTCCAAATAGCGTTAAGCCCGAATAAAATCTAATCCACTCCTTTTTGGGGCATATCTTTTTTATGTCCTCCTCTATTTTATCCGCTTTTTCAGATGAGGATATACCCAATCTATTTGAAACGCGCCTAACGTGAGTATCCACACCTATAGCAGGTATGCCAAAAGCAAATGACAGCAGAATGTTTGCCGTTTTTCTCGCAACACCGGGAAGTTTAAGCAGCTCTTCTAAATTATTTGGTACTGTGGATGAATATTTCTCCGTCAATATTTTGCATACCTCAAAAATTCGTTTTGCTTTTGTGTTGTGCATACTACATGAAGATATCTCTTTATTTATTCTATCTATACCAGCTTTTATAAAATCCTCGGGCGCTTTAAATTTATGAAACAGTTCTTTTGTTATCTTGTTTGTCAGCTTGTCAGTACATCGTGCAGACAGCATTAATGCTATTAGAAGTTCAAAAGCATTTTTATAATCCAAATCTAATTTTGGCGTAGGATAATGTTCTATAATTCTATTGATAATTATTTCATGCTTGTTGCTTTGCTCCATTGTCAGAATTATATCAATTTAATCTGTTTACTCAAATATTTTATAATCAAAAATTTTGCTCTGATATAAATATCTTGAAATAAAAACCGTTATATGTTATTTAAAACATCAAATGAGTAAAGTTGAAGTAAAAGGCAGAAACTTTCTGGGTTTTGAAATAGAAATCTTCTCTGAATCTCTAAGTGATATCAAGAAAGAAATAGATTTAAAAGTGAATAGGGGCGCGCATTTTTTTAATAATGCTATTACAACATTGAAGCTTGCGCCGGAAAATAAGAATTTTGCGATGGAAATTTATGAATTTCTAAAGCAGAAAGGCATTGTTATTCACGCAATAGAGGTTGATAGTGCGCAAGGGTGCAATGCACAAGGGGTTATACCAATCATCGAAACCAAAGATACACATATTGTTTCAGCCGAAAAAAATGAAGAAGTTGCTGTTTTTAAAGGAAATTTGAGGAATGGTCAAACAATAAAATCCGACGGAACGCTCGTTGTTGTAGGTAATGTCAATCCTAATTC
>CAJXLZ010000112.1 GCA_913056505.1 uncultured Desulfurellaceae bacterium | reverse complement strand
ACCTAACTGTGATTGAAAGCTTAAACGTATATCAATGCCAATGCGCTTTTTTAAAAAATTTGTGAATATTTCAAGATCTCTTTTATACGGATCATGCCTGTTTTCAGATAATCCAAGCGGAATACTGTGCGCAGACAGTAAAACTAATGTTTTATTTCTTAGTGTATGCGGCACATCGTTGATAGCATCTTTAATTTTTTTCACCATCAATTCCATAAATTCAGGATAGATACACAACGGTGGTTTTGTGTGATAGCGATAATCCATAATACTGCCATGCGTTGTGTGGGAATAGAATGTATACATTGGCACAATTATGGGATTCTTACAACATCTTTTTATGGACGGATAAGAATATCTAAAGGCATAACATACTCCTACACCGGTCTTTTTTCTCAATATCTCAGCTTGCTTTTTTGTAATTTCAAATATCGGGGATCTGCCAACCGCATTCAATATCCGAAAGGTATCTTTTGCCCTCATCATCGTAATTAAAAACGCAATAAAGGACCTTAAGATGCCGGGTGCAGGCACAATTCTTGCATCGCTAAACATATTGAATAGAAATCGCGGAATATCACCTATTTTCCCTATGCCCCCGGTGTTAACAATAACCACACACCTATCTGAATTCATGAACAACATCAACTAAATATTTCGCCGAGTTTTCATCTGTCTGCGGCAATATGCCATGTCCCAAATTGAATATATGAGCCCTCCCTCTCATTGCATTCAAGATATCGTAAGCCCTATTTTTTATGGTCTGTCTATCCGACAGTAAAATGGTGTTATCCATATTGCCCTGAATACATTTTCTACTCTTTAAGCTAACATCTTTTATATCCATCCTCCAATCTACGCTAATACAGTCAAAATCGAGTTCTAAACAGTAATCAATAATATGAGATGAATCCTTTATGTAGTAAATAGATGGTGTATCAATGAGCGCTTCGGCGATTTGTTGATTATACGGATAGACAAATGTTTTATATATATCAGCTGGCAATATACCAGCCCAGGAATCAAATAGCTGAACAGCATCGCATCCGCTTGATATCTGCATTTTTAAATAATCAATTGTAAGTTGGGTTACGATTGACATCAATTTCTTAAATTGTTCGGGATCGCTGTATAAAAAAGCACGAGCCCTATAAAATTCCGATCCGCCGCCAAGTATGTAACAAACCACAGTAAACGGTGCACCCGCAAAGCCTATCAACGGCTTTTGGCTGCACTCATCCTTTATTATTTTGACTGTTTGTTCTATAAACGGTAATCTATCTGCAACACTGTTCTCATAGTGTATTTTATTTAAGTCTAAATCAACCGCAGGCTGAGTATTTGCTTTATATGATATTTTCGCGCCAATCGCCTTGAGCGGTATTAAAATATCCGAAAATAGTATCATAGCATCCACATCCAGCCGTTCTGCGGGCAACATCGTTATCTTAGCAGCCAGCTCTGGCGTTGTGCACATCTTTAAAAATGAGTGTTTCTCCTTTATATCCCTGTACGGTTTAAGAAATCTTCCTGCCTGTCTCATAATCCAAATCATCGGTTTATCCGATGGTGTGCCCTTCAATACAGATAAAAATTCATCCTTAATCATAATCATTTCGCCTCGAGCCAATTTTCAGCTATCTTTATATTAACATTTAATGGTGTTCTAAATGGAACAATGTGCTCCATAACATCCCTTGTTATCAACTTAACATCCTCTGCAATATCTGCTTTTGCTTCAATAAGCAGTTCATCATGCACCTGCATTATTAATCTTGCGTCTAACCCTTCTAATCTGTTATATAGCTTTATCATAGCCATCTTTATGATGTCGGCAGCGGTTCCTTGTATCCTCATATTGACAGCTGCCCTTTTTTCAAATGATGCTACATAACTATTTGCGCTATTTATGTTTTTAAAATATCTCCTGCGATGAAAATATGTCTCAGAAAAACCGTTTTTTTTAGCATATTCTATTGACGCATTAATAAAATCTTTAACCTTTGGAAACCTCTCAAAATATCTTTCTATAATATCTTCAGCCTTTTTTTTGGATATATTGAGTTGCTTTGATAGAGAGAGCGCCCCCATACCGTATAATATACCGAAATTTACTGTTTTCGCCACTCTCCTTGCATTGTGATCAACCATAGCAGGATGCATATTAAACAATTTCACTGCCGTTTGAGTATGTATATCCTCACCCTTTTTAAATATTTCAAGTAGCGCCTCATCCTTTGATAGCTCACACAACACCCTCAGCTCAATTTGGGAATAATCAGAACAGATGAGCTGATATCCACTCTCTGCTATAACAGCCCGCCTAATACCTGAATGTATCTCATCATCCGATGCGGGTAAATTTTGCAGATTGGGATTTGAGGACGATAATCTGCCTGTGGATGTTAATGTTTGATTGAATGTTGTATGCAGTCTGTTATTTTCATCAACCTTTTCCATAAATGGACTAATGTATGTTGATATAACCTTTGCTATGGTTCTATAATCTATAATGAGTTTGGCAATATCGTTATTTTTTGCCAATTTTTCCAAACTTGCAGCATCGGTAGAGTATCCTGTCTTTGTTTTTCGTGAGGGTTTTATGCCGAGTTTTTCAAACAGTATCCTTTGAAGCTCCTTTGTGGAATTTATATTAAACTCCTCACCTGCTTCTGTATATATTGATCTTTCTATATCTTTTATCCTATTCTTAAGCTCATTTTTAAATCCTATTAAGTAGTCCACATCTATCTTTACGCCCGTTTTTTCCATATTATGAAGCACTATTGATAGTGGCAGCTCAACCTCATCTAACAGAAACGATAAATTATTATCTTCTATAAGTTTTTTAATATGTTGCGCTGCATATACCAATTTTTGAGATAGATCGCCCATACTGTTTATCCTGTTAAAATGCTCAATATACTGGGCAAAACATCTATTAACATCGCCCTTAGAATCAGGGTCAATTAAATAGCAAGCAATCTTTATATCAAAGGGTAGTTTATCAAAGACAATACCGTAGTCTAAAAATGTCTTTATATCGTATACAAAACAGTCTTTTGCCGAAGCTATAATCTTATTAAGTGCACTCTTATCAATCTTTGTTTTAGTATTTTCGCAAGCTGCCCATATCGAATCTTCTTCTTTATACACCACAACACTCTTATCTTTTATGTCCTTCACAAAATCAACGTTATCAATAACCCTGCTGTCTATATTTTTATCCTTATTGTATGTTATTAAGGACTTAAAATTATACCTTAAAAAGAAATCGTTGATTTTATCCTCTTTCTTAGGTTTTTTCTTGAGATCTTCTAATGTAACATCTATAGGCACATCGCATTCTATTTGCGCCAATTTACGGTACATCTTGATATCACCATCGTCTTCTATGGCTTTTCTTATCTTAGGTTTTAGGTTTTCCATATTATTCAATATGCCATCTATGTTCTTATATTCTTTCAAAAGTGCCGCCGCTGTCTTTGGTCCTATAGATTTAACACCGGGTATATTATCAACGCTGTCGCCTATAAGCGCAAGATAATCAACAACCTGATTGGGAAATACGCCCAGCTTTTGATATACATCCTCTTTAGCGTAGGTTTTATCTTTGACAGGGTCATACACAGAAACACTATCATCAACCAATTGAAGCATATCCTTATCCGGCGTTATAATAACCACATTAAAGTTGCCTTTAAATTTTTTTGTTATCGTTCCCATTAGATCATCCGCTTCATATCCATCCTTTTCCATTAATCTAATGCCAAACAGTTCTACTATCTCCTTTATGGGCTCTATCTGCACAGAGAGTTCATCGGGCATAGGAGGCCTATTTTCTTTATATGATGTAAGTATATCTTTTCTAAATGTAGGTTCCTTCGTATCAAATAGCATAACAACATACTTCGGATCCCTCTTTTCTATGTCAATCAAAAGCCGTGCAAATCCGAATATTGCATTGGTTGGAAATCCATTATACGATAGATTTCTTATTGCAAAGAAAAATCTATACAAAAAGGAACTGCCGTCAATAAGATAGATTGTATCCATATTGAATTTATATACAAAAAACTTGAAAATGTTAAATTAAAAAGTAAAGAGAGCCATCTCGCACCCTCTCCTTCTGTCATTCCATGCCCATATTCTGTCA
>CAJXLZ010000111.1 GCA_913056505.1 uncultured Desulfurellaceae bacterium | reverse complement strand
GTTTTCATAGCTTTAATGGTACTTTCGCTAGAAAAAACACCTCTTGCGCTTGCATCTTTGCTCGATTTTGTCATTGTACTTAACTGGCTTATTGCAGAGTTATACTTTTCTACAAAACTATCGAGCTTACCTTCTATACCACTCACATCTTGTTTTACGCTTACATTAGATGTACTAGGGTTTGCATCTGTACCCTCTTTTAATGTTATAGTCACGCCTGAGAGTAAATCACTTACCGTGTTGCTTGTTCGTGTTATATCTAAGCCGTTATAAGTAAAGCTGGCATCTTGCGCTGTTTGTACACTGGTATAACCATCTGTCGTCGCAGTATCAGCTTTTAATTGATCTTTTAAATTTTCACCTGCACCTACAACATCTGTGATGGAAATATCTTGTCCTGTTCCGGTATTTGCTGCTGTTAAAAAGAGGCGAAAATCACTATCACCTACTTGCACAATACTTGCTTGAACTGCATCCCCTGCATCACTATTTATCTTATCTTTTAAATCCTCTTTTATAGTGGATTCCAACGGTATAGTGGTTTTTTCATCTTCTATAAAGTCTTCCAAATGTGTATCATCATCTTCTCCAATGGGTGTTGCAAGCGATATAGGCTCTTTTGCTATCTTCATTATCCCTTTTACCTTATCCACACCTATACCCAAATAATCAGCCAGTTCCTGTGTTGTCGGTTCCCTTCCATAATCTTGAACCAATAGTTTAGTTGCTCTCACTATTTTATTTATAGTCTCTATCATATGAACAGGTATTCTAATTGTGCGCGACTGGTCAGCTATCGCACGTGAAATGGATTGTCTAATCCACCACGTAGCATATGTGGAAAACTTGAAACCCCTTCTATAATCAAATTTATTTACAGATTTCATCAATCCTATATTACCCTCTTGTATCAAATCCAAAAATGACAAACCTCTGTTTAAATATTTCTTAGCAATAGAAACAACAAGTCTCAGATTGGCTTTTATCATTTTTTGCTTGGCTGTTTCCAATAGAGATTTCGCATTCTCTATCTCAGACAAAAGATCGATCATTTCCTCCCTATCCGGCCTATTCTTATCGTTTTTCAATCTCTCTTTAAAAGATAGCATTATTCTATTAATATAACCATCACTTGGGGCTATTTCTATAATATCATCAATTATGGACTGTTTTATTCTCTTCCTCTCCTCATACGAGCCTTTTTTGTAGCGTTCATATTTTTCGCTTATACTATCCAAAACCTTCAGAAACAACTCCTTAGCTGTAAATTCATCGCCGCTTCCTTTAGAACTTATATCAGGAAAATCATCACAAGATATATCGAGAGCGTTTGATATGTCTTTTACCTTTACTTCACCTTGCAAAATATGCTGTTTTAGTTTCTCTATTTCGTCATAAAAGTAATCCACTTCAACTAATTTAGACACAACCCCTAATTTACGATATTCTATTTCTTTTGCTATTTCTATTTCATCTTCCCTGCTTAAAAGAGATATACTACCCATTTCCTTTAAATACATTCTTATAGCACTACCTATTTCGGGCGTTTCTTTTATTACTACCTCTTCGCCCTTTTTCATTTCTTTATGCTTTGTTTTGTCAGTATCTATGATATCTATATCCAGATCTTCGCAATGCTGTATAACGCTCTCCACATCATCAACAGTAATATCCTCAGGCAATATTGCGTTAATTTCATCGTAAGTTACATATCCCTTTTTCCTTCCCTCATATGCAACCCTTTCTAATAAATCGGAAGTCTGCGTAATCTCATCCACTGTTAATCACCTCTTACTTATTTTTAATATGAATTCACTGCTTGAAGCTATATCGATTACCCGGCACAAAAATCCCCATAATATGTAAATAGTATGTAACCAATTTAGCAACTTGTCAACTTGTAGCTAACTCTTAAAACTCAGCTGCCATATATAAGATGCAATGTTTCTTGCCAAACACATACCGTTAGTATCCTATTTTTTCTTGTTTTTCAAGCATTTTCTTGTATATTAATCTGTTGTATGGATGTAGAACTTTTTAATTATAACCTGCCTCGACATTTGATAGCACAAAAGCCTCACTTGCCAAGGGATCTATGCAAGCTGTTGGTATATGACAGACAAAACAACACCATAAAACACAGAATTTTCAAAGACATAGTGGAATATCTATCAAAGGGAGATCTGTTGATTCTGAACAACACAAAAGTCATACCAGCGAGAATAATATCGCATAAAAGATCAGGCGGTGCTGTAGAAATTTTTCTGCTTAAAAAATTAGGGTTCAATAAATATTTGTGTTTGACCAAAGGCAAAATAAAAGAAAAAACAACGGTAATATTAAAAAACAGCAAAAAAGCTCTGATAGAAAAAACAAACACTGATA
The DNA here is from genome assembly GCA_913056505.1 of uncultured Desulfurellaceae bacterium. GTDB lineage: Bacteria > Campylobacterota_A > Desulfurellia > Desulfurellales > Hippeaceae > CAJXLZ01. The sequence goes on along the minus strand of CAJXLZ010000111.1, from coordinate 1,773 downwards.
AAAGAGTGGTAACCTTCCTCGAAACGGATGATATAAAATCACATCTCATAGAAATAGGCGACGTTCCGCTGCCACCCTACATTAAAAGAGACTACTCAAATTATAATAAAATAGAAGATTACAACAACTACCAGACAGTATTTGCCAAAGAAGAGGGTGCAATAGCAGCACCGACAGCCGGTATTCACTTTACCAATAGATTGTTAGATTCGCTAAAAGATAAAGGGGTAAATATAGCATATATCACGCTGCATGTAGGAATAGGAACATTTAGGCCTGTAAAAACAAAAACTGTTGAGGAACATATTATGCATGAAGAATATTATTCAATAGATTCCAAAACAGCAGAGATATATAACAAAACGAAATTGAATGGCAAGCGCATCGTTGCTGTAGGCACAACCACAGTTAGAGCGTTGGAATCATCAGTAAAAGAAGATGGGCTATTAATACCTCAATCAAAAGAAACAAACATATTCATATATCCCGGATATAAATATAAAGCTATAGACGCTATGATAACAAATTTTCATCTGCCAAAATCTACACTCCTTATGATGGTTTCTGCATTTGCCGGCAGAGATAATATCTTAAACTGCTACAAAGAAGCGATAAAAAATAGTTACAGGTTTTTCAGTTTTGGTGATGCAATGTTAATTATTTAACCCACATTATGATACATATTAAAACAAACCTGCCTTATAGCCTCATATAAAATAATAGACGCGCTATTGGATAGATTGAGTGATCTCACATTACTGCTTATTGGTATATTAATTGAAAAATCCTTGTTATTTTCCAAAATCTTTTCCGGTAAACCTTGAGTTTCAGAACCGAACACAAAACAATCATGTGGCTGATATTCAAAAGAAAAATATGCATTATTAGACTTTGTAGTGCAGAAAAACACCCTTAATTCACTATTTATAAGCAAAAAATCGCTGAAAGAATCGTGTATAACAAGTTTAAGATTATCCCAATAATCAAGACCTGCCCTTTTTAATCTTCTATCTGATAGAGAAAAACCCAATGGTTTTATAAGGTGGAGCGTAGCATTAGAGGCAACGCACAACCTTGCAATATTACCTGTATTCTGCGCTATATCAGGTTGATACAGAGCAATATGGAAATCGCAGTTTCTATTATTAAGCAAAAACTGTCTGTTTATCATTAAAGTTAAAACCCCCTGGCAGTACCTACTCTCCCACGGGCGCTCCCGCAGTACCATCGGCGTATAACGGCTTAACTGCTGGGTTCGGAATGGAACCAGGTGTTTCCCGTTATACTATTAACCACCAGAGGAGATAAAAAGTTAGTTATCTACACCTAACCATTAAAGAACAGAATAGGTTCAAGCCTCACGGTCTATTAGTACGCATCAGCTCCATACATTACTGCACTTCCACCTTGCGCCTATCAACCTCGTAGTCTCCAAGGGACCTTCAGAAGCCTTACGGCTTGGGAGATCTTATCTTAGGGAGGGCTTCCCGCTTAGATGCTTTCAGCGGTTATCCACACCACACATAGCTACGCAGCGCCTGCGGTTGGTACCACAACTGCTACACCAGAGGTGTGTCCATCCCGGTCCTCTCGTACTAGGGACAGATCCCTTCAAATCTCCTGCGCCCACGGCAGATAAGGACCGAACTGTCTCACGACGTTCTGAACCCAGCTCGCGTACCACTTTAATCGGCGAACAGCCGAACCCTTGGGACCTGCTTCAGCCCCAGGATGTGATGAGCCGACATCGAGGTGCCAAACACCGCCGTCGAT
>CAJXLZ010000110.1 GCA_913056505.1 uncultured Desulfurellaceae bacterium | reverse complement strand
CAAAAATAAGAAAAAATAGTATAAAATCTATATGAAAAGGAAATATTTTTATTTATTGGCAGCGGTAGTTTTTTTGCTAATGATAGTGTCTGCCGTTTATCTTTTGGTTTTGAGGAAGCATAGCGCAGAATATAGGATTATAAAACCATCAAATGAAACAATAAAAAATACCATTATGGCATCTGCTGTTATAACCCCGCGCGTAGGTGCATATATTAATGTAGGCTCAAGAATTTCAGGCACTGTTACAAAATTGTGTGTCAAGATCGGAGATTATGTTAAAAAAAACCAAATTATAGCGGTAATAGATCATAGAGAGATGGACGAAACGATAAAACAGATTAAAGCACAGATACAATCTAAAAAGCTGCTTATAAAACAGACAAAAAAAGAGAAAATAATGGATATAGATGATATAGATTCCAAATTAAAACAATCACAAAATGTACTATCATATGCAAAGAGCAATTTTATACGTATGAAAACCCTGTTTGAGAAGGGCTTTATATCAAAGGACGATTTTTCCAAAAAAAAGACGGATTATGAGAATGATATAATTGAGGTTAAAAATAACGAAAAAATGTTGCATAATAAGATACAGTATTACAATTATAAATTAAAATCTTTGGAATCCGATCTAATATCTTTGAAAGCAAAACTTAAGCAACAGCTTATTCAAAGGTCCTATGCATTCATAAGAGCTCCCATTTCTGGATATATAGCCGAGGTTAATACTCAGCAGGGTGAGACTGTTGCTAGCAGTTTTAATACACCTACGTTCGTTAAAATTATAGATCTTAACAGACTAAAATGTCGTGCATTGGTGGATGATTCCGATATTTCTCAAGTAAAGGTCGGCGATAGAGTATATTTTATACCTGATGCGTATCCATTGAAAAAAATTAGTGCTAAAGTGGAGAAAATCTATCCTGATGGTACTGTTATAGACGGGGTTACATACTATTATGTTGACTGTACAATCTTAAATAATGATGTACATTTGAAACCGCAAATGGATGTGAACGCTTATATAATAACAGGCATTCATAGAAATACTATTGTACTTCCCGCAGATGCCGTGAAATTTCAAGGAAGAAACACCTATGTATTTATTAAAAAGAAAGGGAAAATCATAAGAAAAAGGGTGAAAACGGGATTTGAAAATGAGGGTAAGATAGAAATTCTATCCGGCATAACAAACAAAGATAATATTGTTATATATGAGTAATATCCCATTTATACAGTTGATAGATATAAAAAAATCATTTATTACGCCTAAGGTGCGGACAGATGTGCTAATGGGCATAAATCTCTCCATCAACAAAGGTGAATATTTAAGCATAATGGCACCCTCCGGAATGGGCAAAACGACGCTGATGCATATTATAGGTTTATTGGATCTGCCTACGGCGGGCACATATCTTTTAAATAATAAAGATGTGTCGCATTTGAATGATAATCAGCTGTCACTATTGAGAAATACTGTATTTGGTTTTGTATTTCAGCAATTTTTTCTCATTGAGCAGGCTACAGTAATGGATAATGTGCTTTTGCCAACTATGTACTACAAGGGAAGTAAGAAGGATTTTTTTCACAAGGCACAATATTTATTGGAGAAATTGAATCTGCAGGATAGGATGTATTATAAGGCTAATGAACTATCAGGGGGCCAAAAACAGCGCGTTGCCATAGTAAGAGCACTCATCAATGACGCTCAATGTCTATTGGCCGATGAACCTACCGGAAATTTAGATACAACATCCTCTTTAGAAGTTATGGATATATTTGATAATATACACTCTTTGGGAACAACTATTATAATGGTAACGCATGATATACAGATGGCTAAAAGAAGCGACAGAATAATAGAGATGAGAGATGGGGTAATTAGTAATATTATCGAGAATACTGTTTCTTCTTAAACATATATTAAATAATCTTTTATATTATAAATTATATACAATATTTATGGTTGTATCCGTGACCATAAGCATTGTTGTCATATCGTCTGTATACAGCATAGGAAGCGGGGCAGTGCATAAATTGGAAACTATAATGAAAAATTTCGGTTTTGGAGCCGATGCGATTATTATAATAAGCGGCCCTCCCATAAGCAAGCATTTCAATGTTAAGCAACTGTCTTTAACCGATCAAGATTTAGATGATATAAAGATGGTAAACGGTGTATCAGAAACTTCGGCAGGTATTTTTTTTAAAGAGTATAGCTTGAAGTATAAAGGCAACACTATTCTGACAGGGGTTCAAGGTGGACAAAGTAATTGGGCAAAAGTCAGGCATTGGGGCGTATCACAAGGAAGATTTTTTGATAGAAATGATGTAATAAAAAGATTAAAGGTGTGTGTAATAGGAGCAACTGTAGCCAAGCAACTATTTAATACCAAATCTGTCTTGGGACGTTTTATTAATATAAATAATCACTATTTTAAGATTATAGGCGTATTGTCTAGAAAGGGAGCTGTTGGGAAGTTTGACGTGGATAACATAGCTATAATACCATATACCACATTTAGAGCACTGCTTTATCATACCAGGTACTTTGCATATATTAAAGTAAATATAGAGCAGGGCAGCAATATGAACAGTGTTATTAAAACCATAACATATATTTTAAGAAAAAATCATAATCTACATAAAGGCAGAATCAGCGATTTTAAAATCATTAAGCCATCACAAATTATAGAAATGGTAACAAAGGCAAATTATGCCCTAACTATGTTTCTTATTATTATAGCGGGCATTTCAATGATAGTCAGCGGCATTGTTATAATGAATATGATGTTATCCTATATAGAGAAGAAAAAATACGAGATAGCTGTGAAAAGATCGTTTGGTGCCACAAGAAAAGATATTATCAAAGAAATTACACTTACAGGATCGATTATAGGACTAATCTCAGCAATTGTTGGTTTGGTTATTACATTTTCTATTTCTTTGAGTATCGGCGGACTGCTGCCGTTTGATATGTATGTGTGCCCGCGCGTTGTATTATTCTCCACGTTTTTTTCCTTATTAACAGGTTTCTTATTCAGTTTAGTGCCTGCTTATAGGGCATCTAAAATGCAGCCATCAAGGATATTGTTATGAGAAAGCTCTTAAAGAGTGCCATATTTTTTTTCTTATTAAATAAGAAGCAGTCTCTTTTATCATCCGTAGGTATGGCTATAGGCATCTTTGCGACTGTAGTTGTTATAAATATCGGACAATCCTCTCAGAAAAAACTTCAGAATACTATGGAAACATTGGGTAAGAATATGATTATTGTATCAGCTACTATACCAACAAACAATCCGCACAGAAAAAAAATAGCACATACATTAACTATAAATGATGCTATGAGTATAAAAAATAGACTAAATAATGCGATCAGCGCTATGGCGCTTGTGTGTTCTTTGCATAAGATAGATGTAAGAAATTTTAATAATTCTATGCGTGTTGATGTGTCTGGAGTAACGCCAAATTTTTTTGCAATGAGAAACTTTCATATTTTAGATGGGAGGCTATTTGGACAAATTGATGAAAATGCAGCAAAAAATGTTGCCGTTGTAGGCTATGCAGTAAAAAAGAATCTGCTTAAAAATGGCATATTTAGAACTATTACCATAAAAAATATTACTTTTCGCGTTATAGGTGTTTTGAAACCAATGGGGGTTGATTTGACAAATACAAATTTAGACGAATCGGTGTATGTGCCGTTAACCACAGCTATGAAAAAGATATATAATGTTCGCTATATCACAAATATTTTTATGCAGACGCGCTATAATGTAGATAGACAGATAGATAGCATACTTACAAAAAGTCATAAAATAATTAATCTAAAAAATAAGGACTTTACAATAGATACAGAAAAAGAGCTTTATAATACGAAGGCTGAAACTATGAAAATTATGAGACTTGTAACATTTTTGATAGCAAGTATATCCATTATTATAGGCGGTATAGGCATTATGGGAATGATGTTTGTAACAGTGGAGAAAAGAAAAACAGAAATAGCGATAAGAAGGGCATGCGGTGCAACAAAATCAAACATTATATACCAATTTTTGGTTGAATCCCTATTTATTTGCATATTTGGTGGAATAGTTGGATTAATATTTGCCGAGGTTGCATCCTTATTGACCATACTTTTTCTTCATTGGCCATTAGTGTTTGATATATTTCCTATAGTT
>CAJXLZ010000109.1 GCA_913056505.1 uncultured Desulfurellaceae bacterium | reverse complement strand
CTACGTATTTTTTATATTGCTTTTCCTTCAATTTTTCAAGCTGTTTTATTTCTTTTTCCAGCTCTTTGATTTCAGACAACTTTTCCTTTTTCTGTATATTGAGTTTATTTAAATTATTCTTTAATAGATCTATATTTTTCATAACTTTATATATGTTCTCCGACATGAACGTTAAATAGTTACTGTTCAATATATCCTCACTCAACGCTTCATCGAGTTTAGCGAGTCTTTTTTTGTTATCGTTTCGAAGTTCTTTTATATCGGATTTCACCATTAGTATCTTTTTGTTAATTTCAGAAAGTTCCAATATATTTTTGTTCAGTAAATTATCTTTTATGTTTAACGATCGTTCAAATTTAAATGTGAACATAATTATTCTTCAAATATTTTCTCCATTAACAGTATAGTTTCTTCCATAGTATATGATTCATTCACTTTTTGAGATATAAAATTCCTAACTTTGTCTATATATTTTATGGATTCATCTATTTTGCGGTTGCTTCCATTTTTATATGCACCTATATTTATCAAGTCCTCAGATTTCTCATATGTGGCGAGCACATCTTTTATTTTTGCAGATAGACTCTTATGCTTATCGCTTGCAACGCTGTTCATAAGCCTTGATATACTCTTTAACACATCCACAGCAGGATACAGCCCCTCTTCGGCTATTTTGCGTGATAAAACAATATGCCCATCCAAAATAGACCGCGAAGAATCCGCAATGGGTTCCATTAAATCATCGCCATCAACCAAAACGGTATATATTGCAGTTATAGAGCCTGTGTCAAAATTACCGGCTCTCTCCATAAGACGCGGCAAAAGTGTAAAAACACTCGGCGTATAGCCCTTTGTGGTAGGTGGTTCCCCGATAGCCAAACCTATTTCACGTTGTGCCATTGCAAACCTTGTCACAGAATCCATCATGAACATAACATCTTTGCCTTGATTTTTAAAGAATTCCGCAATTGATGTGGCAACAAAGGCGCCCTCTCTTCTCAAAAGAGGCGCTTCATCACTTGTAGCCACAACAACAACACTTCTTTTTAACCCTTCTGCACCCAAATCCTTTTCAATAAACTCTTTAACCTCTCTGCCACGTTCACCAATAAGCGCTATAACATTTATATCAGCATTAGTATTCCGCGCTATCATGCCCATAAGTGTGCTTTTTCCTACACCGCTTCCGGCAAATATTCCGATTCTTTGCCCCTTGCCTATGGTGAGCAGACCATCTATAGATTTAATACCCAATGTAATAGGCTCATCTATAATTTTTCTTTTCAATGGGGAAACGGGTTTAGGATATATGGGATAAAATTCATTAACGGATATAGCGCCATTTTCATCAATAGGCTTTCCTAAAGCGTTTACAACCCTTCCCAACATATCATAGCTAACTGGAACATTTAAACCTCTATTTGTGGATTTTACAATGCTTGCAGATTTTATTCCATCCAAAACGCCCAATGGCATCAACACAACTCCATCCTCATCAAAACCCACAACTTCGGATTCCACGAACCCGTTATCAATAATTATTCTGCATACATCACCTATTTTTACGTTTTTAGGTCCGGTTGCCTTAATCGTTATACCGGCAACCTTCTTAATTTTTCCATAGGTGGATATAAGATCGGCAGATTCAATAATATTTTTTATATTAAAACTTTTACTCATTAGTTAACTTGCTTTTCATTTGCTCAAATTTTGCATCAGCGCTCGCATCTATTATGTTGCCGTTTTCCTCTTCAAGAATAATTGAGCCTCTTTTAAGATTTTCATCTGCTAATATTTCTATATTCTTACTATCCTCGATACCTTTAAGGTACTTTTTTATCACGCCAGCATCTTCACTGTTAAGCTTGATTTTTATATGTTTAGTCTCGGTTAAACCCAAAGCCTCTTTCGTCATAGATACTATAGCCGTTTTGTCCTCATTTAGCTGTTTAGCTACAACCTTTTCTGAAAGAGCGATTACGCTATCTGCAACATTGTTTTTTAAGTTCTCATATTTTGTCTTCAGCCCATCAATAGTACTATTAAGCAAAAGAATAGAATCAACACAGCTTTTTATATGTTTTGCAAACTCCTTTAAAGACTTATCTTTGCCCTCTTTATACCCCTCTTTATACCCTTCCTTATATCCATCATCGTGCGCCTGTTTCTTTATAACTTCAGCTTCTTTTAATATATTTTCTCTTACAATTTTTTCATTTTGCAGGAGTTCATTTTTATCCGCATTTTTGTTCGCGGTTACATTATCTTTCTGTATCTGTGTACTGTCATTATTCATTTCCTTTTGCATCTGGGGATTATTTCCAAAATCTTCAAAAATATAATCATCTACTTTTTTATAATTATCATCTTCAAATATTACATTGCCCATCTATTCTATAACCTCTTCTCCACCACCGCCTATGGATATAATACCTTTTTCATCAAGCTTTCTAACAACATCAACTATCGCCTTTTGGGACATCTCTACATCTTTCACTTTAACAGCACCGAGAAATTCTATCTCTTCTTTTATTGTATCGGCTGCTCTTGATGACATATTACTGAAAAATTTTTCTCTGACTTCTTCAGTCGAGCCTTTTAAAGCCATAATAAGATCCTTTTTATCTACATGTTTGAGTAACTCTTGAATATCAGTATCAGTAAGTTTGACAATATCTTCAAAGACGAACATCATATCCCTTATCTGAGCCGCAAGTTCCGGATTTTTTTCTCCTATTGAATCAACAAGTGTCTTGGATTCTGCCCGGCTCATCCTATTGATGACTTCAGACACTTTCCTAACGCCCCCCAATTCTATGTTGGTGCTGCTCACATTTTCCATCCTTCTTTCCAAAACTTCAAACACATTTTTAATCACGGCAGGCGACACCTTATCCAAAGACGCTATCCGTAATGCAACATCAGGCTGCTGTTCTTTAGGCAGCTGAGCCAATATCTCTGCCGCCATTGACTGATCCATATGAGACAATATTATGGCAATTGTTTGAGGATGTTCATTTTGAATAATCTTAACAAGCTGCTTAGGGTCTATATTATCCAAAAACTCAAATCCATAACTTGACTCCATTATTTTTACAAGCTTATCTATAATTTTTCTTGCCTCATCAGGTCCAAGTGTTTTGTTTAGCAACTCTTTGGCATAATCAAAACCGCCAGTGCTAATATATTCTTTTGCCCTTATCAAATTATAAAATTCATCTATTACATCCATTATTATGTCAGGGCTAACTGACTTCATAAAAACTATCTCTTTAGATATAGATTCAATTTCTTGTTTACTTAAGTGAGCAAGAACCTTAGAAGATATATCATCCCCTAAAACAATAGAAAGTATAGCTATCTTTTGAGTAGGCGTCAGATCGTTTGCCGACTTTATTTCACTGACCATAAGTTCACCTCAAATCAGCCTTTTGGCTTATTGGTGGACATCATGCTTTTTAATAAATTAGCCATTTCTTCAGGATTTTTCTCGGCTTTTTCCCTTATTTTATCTTCCATGACCTTATTTTTTATAGTTTTTTCATCTACCTGTGTTTCCTGCTCTAACTTGCGGGCAAATTCCTCTTCCAGCTCTTTAATACTCTTTCCTTTCGCTTCAGCAACACCCTCTGCAGCAGGGGTTTTACCCGACACGTTGCTGGTTAATGATCCGACATCATAAACATTTTTAATAAATTTTCTTAAAAAAAGAAAATAGAACAATACTATCAATAAAAACGCTATAGCATATCTGTATATATCATGATTAAAAATAATATCTCTAACGGACATAGTTTTTTCACCACCTAATTTAACTATATTCTTTCTGAATTCCATATTTGATACGCTTATTGAATCACCTCTTTTTTTATCATATCCCACAGCATTCACAACAGCATTACGAATCATCTCGATTTCCTGCTTTGTTCTTGGAATATATTTTACCTTGCCCTCTTTTGATTTTAAATATTTACCGTCAACTACAACAGAAGCGGATACTTTTTTAATTTTTATTAAAGGCTCAATAGTTTGTATTTCCGTTTTACCTACATCGTAATTTGTTGTTGTTTTCGATGTAGATTTTTTAGATTCCTCATTTTTAGCCTGTTTTTGCCCTCCCACATTAGAAACGACTCCAGGAACGCCCCCGTTTGCTGGATTTGTTGCGCTCGACTCTTCTGACTGTTCACTAACAACAACGCTATTGG
>CAJXLZ010000108.1 GCA_913056505.1 uncultured Desulfurellaceae bacterium | reverse complement strand
AATCCAGAGTCAAGAATTTATATTCCGCATCAAGTAATGTCACCCCGTGCTTGACACGGGGTTGTCTATCTGGTCTTTCAATATTTTATATATAAGTTGATTTTCTATGATATTTGTGTATTATGTTTAATCTAAAATCCTTGCTATCTCTTAAAAATAAAAGAGATAGCCTGACGACCGAAAGGAGGTTGAATAGATGAATTACTACGAATTGCTGTACATTGTGCGCCCTACTGTTTCAGATGATGATCTCAAATTAATTATGAATGAAGTATCGGGGGGAATCGGTGAACTTGGCGGAGAGGTTCTGAAGAATGATATATGGGGTAAGAGGATTCTGGCATATCCCATAAAAAAGTTTAAACAGGGTAATTATGTTTTGGTACATTACAAATCAGCTTCTAATGTTCCCAAGCTTGTAGAGGAAAAAATGAGAATAAAAGAAGATATATTAAGATTTATGACTTCGAAGATGCTTAAAAAAGACATAATATCCTACCAAAAGAAAGCTGTTCAAGAAAGTCAAGTGAGCGAAAACAATGGCGAATCTGAATAAAATTTTTTTAATGGGTAATTTGACAAGAGATCCTGAATTGCGTTTTACACCGTCCGGGTTGGCTATAGCCAATTTCGGAATAGCTGTCAACACACCCATAGGCAAGGATGAGTCCGGAAATACAAAACAGGAAGTATTATTCATTGATGTTGTTGCATTTAAAAAACAGGCGGAGACAATAAGCGAATATTTCAAAAAGGGATCGCCTATATTCATAGAGGGAAGATTGAGATATAGAACATGGGAGGATAACAATGGAAATAGACGTTCAAAGCACGAAGTCACACTGAATAATTTCCAATTTATATCGTCCAAAGGTGCAAGCAATGCACAAAATATTGATCAGGATAGCAAATATCAAGGCACAGAAGATGAAGATATACCATTTTAAAAATAAACGGAGGATATGATGGGTAATTCAAAGAAAAATAGATTTTTTAAGTACAATAGAAAAAGATTTTGTTACTTTTGCTCAAATAAAATAGATGAGATAGACTATAAAGATGTGAATATCTTATCCAAATATGTGACGGATAGATATAAGATATTGGGCAGAAAAGCTACAGCAGCCTGTGCTAAACACCAAAGAATGCTAACCAAGGCAATAAAAAGGGCGCGAGTTATGGCGATTCTGCCGTTTACGGTTAATACAAAATTTAAAGGGTAGGAGATAAATATGGATGTAGTATTGCTTGAAGATATAAGAAACTTAGGATATGCAGGGACGATAAAAAAGGTTAAGGATGGTTATGCCAGAAATTACCTTATCCCACAAAACAAAGCTATGCCTGCCACTAAAAGCAATTTAAGACTGGTTGAAGAGCAAAGGAAAAAGATAGAAAGACAGACAAAAGAAAAGATATCTGACGCTGAAAAGTTAAAAAATATGATAGATGGCATAGTTGTAGAGATAGAGGCAAAGGTAGGAGAAAAAGGCAAATTGTTCGGTTCTGTCTCTGCAAATGATATATATGAGAAATTAAAAGATAAATCTATAGAAATAGATAAAAGAAACATACAACTGCCTAAAGGACCCATAAAAGAGGTGGGTGAGTATGATATTAAAATATCCATTTATAGAGATATTAAAGCGGATATAAAGGTGATAGTAAAGCCCATTGGTGAATGAACAGTTTAGTTAGAACATATCCTCAATCTATTGAAGCAGAAAGAGCGCTTTTGTGCTCTTTATTTTTAGATAACTCAAAGATTGCAGATGTGCTAGAAATAGTGGACTCTGCGGATTTCTTTGATAGTAAACACTCTTATTTATTTGATACATTAAAATCGCTTTATTTACAGGGTGCACCTTTTGATTTAATAACAACAACAAATACCCTGAAAGAAAAGGGATTGCTTGAATCTGCAGGTGGTACATCATATATAGTAAATCTTATAGATTATCTTCCAGCGCCGTCAAATGCTGTATACTATGCCCAAATTATAAAAAAAAAATCGATTTTGCGTTCACTAATAAGTGCAGGAACGGAGATAGCAAATGTGTGCTATGAAGAACCTGAGGATATTGAAGAAGTTTTAAACATAGCAGAAAAAAAGATATTTGATATATCCAGTAAAAAAATAGAAAAATACCGCTCTGTTGAAGGCATGATGGACGATACAATGGAATATTTGGAGGGTTTACGCAAAAGGCAAAGCATTATAACCGGCATTCCAACAGGGTTTTCTGATTTAGATTCAAAGACTAACGGACTGCAAAATGGAGACTTGATAATTTTAGCTGGGCGTCCAAGCATGGGTAAAACAGCACTTGCCGTCAATATTGCAATAAATGCATCTATAAATAATCAATATAAAGTCGGCATATTCAGCTTGGAAATGACAGCTACACAAATAGTTTTAAGAATGATTTCTTCCATTTCCGGCATCGATTTTTATAGAATAAGAACAGGGTTTATAAAAGAAAACGAGTGGAATGATAATATAATAAAAACATTGGATAAGCTAAAACACTCAAAAATATATATAGACGATTCCTCATTTATGACATCTGCAGATATACGAACCAAAGCAAGGAAGATGAAACTTGAGAAAGATGTAGACATAATAATTGTGGATTATCTGCAGCTGCTGCAGGGCAAAGGCAAGGAAAACAGGACGCAGGAAATCTCTGAAATATCGCGTTCTCTTAAAATATTAGCAAAAGAGTTAAATGTTCCTATTATTGCACTTTCACAGCTCAATAGGGGCGTGGAGCTGCGTGAGGACAAAAGGCCTGTAATGGCGGATTTAAGAGAATCAGGGGCAATTGAACAGGATGCGGATGTTGTTATGTTTATATATAGAGACGAGGTGTACAACAAAAACAAAGATGGCAACAAAGGCAAAGCAGAAATTATTATATCAAAACAGCGTAACGGACCCATAGGCACTGTAGAGCTTCAATTTACTAAAGAGATAGCTACTTTCAGAAATCTTCAAAAGCAGGAATTTACAGAAAAAACAATATAGATGAAATTTATTCATATAAAGGGCGCACGCGTTCACAATCTAAAAAATATAGATGTTAAAATACCAAAATATAAATTGAGTGTTGTGACAGGTCCATCCGGTAGTGGCAAATCAACACTTGCATTTGATATACTATATGCTGAGGGACAAAGAAGATATTTAGAATCGCTGAGCGCTTATGCAAGGCAATTCTTAGAAAAAATAGATAAGCCCGATGTAGACTCTATAGACGGATTATCTCCAGCAATAAGCATAGATCAAAAGAGTGTTTCGAAAAATCCTCGCTCAACTGTAGGAACAATAACGGAAATCTATGATTATATGCGTTTGCTGTTTGCACATACAGGTGATGTATTTTGCTATTCATGTGGCAGGAAAATAGATAAGCAGACGCCGCAGACCATTGTTCAAAATATAATGAAAAAAAAGAATAGACGCATAATGATACTTGCTCCAATTGCAATTAATAAAAAAGGTTCGTTTAAAGCAGAATTTGAAAAATTTTTAAGGGATGGTTTTGTCAGGGTAATTGTTGACGATGCTGAGTATATGTTGGATGAAGAAATAGAGATAGATAAAAATAAAAAACATACTGTTTTACTTGTTGTGGACAGATTAATTGTCGGCGGCGATTCAAAGATGCGCATTACAGATTCTGTGGAGCTTGCATTAAAGATCGGCAACGGCATTGTTTACATAAAGGATATGATTTCCAAAACGGAGGAGATATTTTCAGAGCGCTTTGTATGTCCCTATTGCGGCATTAATTATAAGCCCATTACTCCCCAAAGTTTTTCTTTTAACTCACCGTTGGGCGCATGCAAAGAGTGTTATGGATTGGGTGTTAAACATCAGTTGGATTTTGATAAACTAATACCCAACCCAAAACTATCCTTACGTGAGGGAGTGATAAAATTGTGGCGGGGTATGAAATATTCATATTACGAAGATATGCTTTTTCAAACATGCAGAATGTTAAACATAGATCTCTATACACCATTTGAAAGATTAAAAGATAGAGAGAAAGATATTATACTGCACGGTTATACTAAAGAGTTGGAATACAATTTACGAATAGACGGCAGCGTGAAAAAAAAGTGGATAGGGGTTATCAATCTTATTATTAAACAGTTTGAAGAGACGGATTCTCCTAAGGTTAGAAAAGATATTTTAGCGCTTATGAAGGA
>CAJXLZ010000107.1 GCA_913056505.1 uncultured Desulfurellaceae bacterium | reverse complement strand
AAACAAAAGAGGCCGTGTTGTTTAACTTAGTAGATATTTTAGATTCAAGGATGCAACCTGTAATGTCAGCCGGTAAAGATGCAAGTGGCGATGCTCAATGGAGTGAAGTGGTAGGCATAATAGGCAGGAATCTCTATATAGAAGACAAAAAGAATGTGCTCTTTGAATAGATATGTAGCATTTGAGGGCATAGATGCCTGTGGCAAAACTACACAGACAAAGCTCTTCTATGAATATTTGATACATACAGGCAAAGATGTGTTCTTAACAAAAGAACCGGGCGACACTGCTACCGGTAAAAAGATAAGGAATATTATTTTGCAGGACAATATTGATGATAAAGCTGCACTACTGCTTTTTCTTGCAGATAGGGTGCTCACAATAAACAAAATTAAAGATAAACTCAAAAACAGTTATGTTGTGAGTGATAGAAGCCTTTACTCCACCATTGCTTATCAATCCTACGGCAGCGGCATAGATTTAAACTTAATAGAGCAGTTTAATCAATTTGCAACAGGCGGTTTAAAACCAGATGTTGTGTTTTATATTGATATCAGTATCAATGTTATGTATGAAAGGTTAAGTAATTTTGACAAAATGGAAGACAAGGGAGAAGAATTTTTTAATAGGGTAAGGGATGGATATTTGAAAATGGCTGATCGATACGATAATATTTACAAAATAGATGGTATGCAGAACAAAAAAGATGTTTTTAGGGATATAGTTGAAATATGGAACAATCTTTAAAAAAATTTCCTACATTTATATTAAAAAATGCATCATTAAAAAAAGCAGTTGAGTTTTGCAAAAACGAATTGGGTTTGCACGATGATAATATATTTGAGTTTGAACAGGTCAAGATAGATGATGTCAGATATATCAGAAAGCAAATAGAGATTAATGATAGCAAAATACAGTGTTATGTGTTAGGGAAAATTGGATACGATGCGCAGAACGCAATACTGAGAATGATAGAAGAACCCCCTGAAAATAGATACTTCATCTTTTATGTGAGCGATAATCTTTTAGATACCGTGATATCGCGCGCCCAGGTTGTTAACTTGGAGAGCGGGAACAACGGTATTGACTTAAAAATTGTAGATGATATTTTAAACGGCAGGGAAAAAGATGTGCTACTCTACTTGAATAGTATTTCTAAATCGGAAAAAGAAGAAATTATAGATATTCTTACAATAATATCATTGCACCTTATAAAGAGCGGTGCTTTTGAAAGAGGTGGAATAGTAAGCAAAGAGGTTGTGGCGTTTAAACAGTTTAACTTGAACCCTAAAATTTTTTTATACGCACTGTTTGTAAAGCTTATGCGGGGGCACTAAATATGAACATAGCTTTGGTGGAATTTACGCATGTTGGGTCTTTATACCCGTTTGCATATAACGATAAAATACAGCTTAAGGTAAAAGACAAGGTCGTAGCTAATTCTGATAGGGGCATTGCTATAGGCAAGGTAATGAAACTTATTCAGCAAGATATTGCAGAAGATGATATAAAATGCATAATAAGAAAAGCAACACTGCAAGATATAGAAAGAGAACAGGAAAACAGAGAATTATCAAAAGAAGCATTTGAAATATGCAAAGATCAGATTAAGGAATTTCATCTGCATATGAAGCTTGTAAAGGCATATTATGTGCTTGATAGAAGCAAAGTAGTGTTTTATTTCATATCTCCAAGCAGGGTTGATTTTAGGGCATTAGTAAAAAAATTAGCCTTCCTATTAAAAACCAGAATAGAAATGAGGCAGATTGGTGTTAGGGACGAGGCAAGAATTGTCGGTGGTTTGGGTTTGTGCGGTTATGAATTATGCTGCAGTAGATTCTTGAGAAAATTTAACCCTGTTTCTGTTAAAATGGCAAAAAATCAAAATATGAATATAAATATTAAAAAAATATCGGGTGCATGCGGCAGGCTTATGTGCTGTTTGTATTATGAGAAAGATACATATGATGAATTCCTCAAAGTGGCACCGCCCATAGATTCTATAGTTGAGGCAGGAGATATTAAAGGCAAAGTAACATATTTAAATCCCATAAAGAAAATGATAATGATAAAAACGGAAGATGATGTAACAGCAGAAATTGATGTTGATTTAGTTAATAATATTATAGAATATGGAGACAAACCGAATGAAAGAAAAGAAAATGGAAAAAAATAGATACTATATTACTACACCTATATATTATGTTAATGATGTGCCACATATAGGTCACTCCTATACAACCATAGCAGCAGATACACTAGCGCGGTATAAAAGATTTATAGGTGATGATCTGTTTTTCTTAACAGGTACAGATGAACATGGGCAGAAAATACAAAAAACAGCTCAAGAAAAAGGAGTAACACCTAAAGAACTTGCAGATAGCGTCGTTAAAAATTTTAAAACTTTATGGGAAAAATTGGATATCTCCAATGATTTTTTCGTTAGAACAACAGATGATTATCATATAAAGTGCGTACAGGAGGCTTTCAAAAGGATTTACGAAAAGGGTGATATCTATAAAGGGGAGTATGAGGGCTGGTATTGTGTGCCGTGTGAAAGTTATCACAGTGAAAATGATATTGGAAAGAACCATATTTGCCCAGATTGCGGCAGAGCAGTAGAGTTGGTAAAAGAGGAGAGCTATTTCTTTAAGCTGTCTGCTTATCGGGATAGGTTACTTGAATTTTATGAGAATAACCCCGATTTTGTTGTTCCTCAAACACGATATAATGAAATAAAAAGCTTTGTTAAGGGCGGATTGAGGGATTTGAGTATAACGAGAACATCATTTGACTGGGGTATTAAGGTTCCGTTTGATAAAAAACATGTTGTTTATGTATGGTTTGATGCTCTGCTTAACTATATTAGCGCCATAGGTTATCCTTTCGATGAAAAATTTTGGCAGATATGGCCTGCAGATGTGCATTTTGTAGGTAAAGATATATTAAAATTTCACGCGGTTTATTGGCCTGCTTTTTTAATGGCTCTTGATTTGCCATTGCCCAAACATATAGTAGCTCACGGCTGGTGGACTGTTGATGGCAAGAAGATGAGCAAATCGTTGGGAAATGTGGTTGATCCCAATGAGATGATAAAAAAATATCCTAAAGATGCATATAGATACTTTCTTCTAAGAAATGTGCCTTTTGGTCTCGATGGAGATTTTTCGGAAAAGGAACTTATTGGGCGTATTAATGCAGAGCTGGTTAATGATTTGGGAAATCTTTTGAACAGAACATTAACTATGGCTGAGAAATATTCAAATTCTATTGTAGAGAAACCCAATAATATTCAGGATGATAGTTTAAATAAACTGTCCGTAGAAACTTATAAAAAAATTGATGCTGATATGAACAGATTCAGGTTTGATGAAGCCCTGTCACATATATTTGAATTTATAAGAGCTGTAAATAAGTATATAACAGTTAAAGAGCCGTGGACACTTAAAAAACAGAATAGAGAGCAGGAATTGAAAGAGGTTATGTATAATGTTGTGAGTTCCTTGGTATATATATCCGGAATGTTGCTTGCCTTTATGCCGGATACCGCAAAAGAGATGTGGAAACAGCTGGGATTTACAAAAAACATCGATACATATCCGCTTAGCTTTTTTCTGAATTTTCATTCTATTGATAGAATTCACATACAAAAAGGGGATGTGCTGTTTGAAAAGATAGAAGCAGATAAGAAACAAAAGAAAGATAAAAAAGAAGAGAAAATCAGCATAGATGAATTTTTTAATGTAGATTTGAGAACAGCAAAAATACTCTCGGCAGAATCTGTTGAGAAATCGAAAAAATTGATTAAATTGAAGGTAGATGCAGGCGAAGAAAAACCAAGAACCCTTGTAGCCGGATTAAAAGAGTACTATAAACCTGAAGAGCTTGTTGGAAAAACAATAGTGATTGTGGCTAACCTTAAGCCTGCAAAGCTGATGGGCATAGAATCAAACGGTATGTTACTTGCTGCGAAAGATGGCAAGTCTTTAGGACTTTTAACGGTATCAGATACGGACAATATAAAACCCGGTTCAAAAATAGGATAATATACTGCTCAAATCTACAAAATCAAAGGCGAATCAATAAATGTTGACATGTGTGCATACGCCTTATTGAATTTTAAATGTCATTTTAAGTAAGCAGGTCATCGGAAGCTTGATTTTACTTATATTCAATACACTTTTAGGTATCGGAGAAGAACGCTCAATTATTTTTAC
>CAJXLZ010000106.1 GCA_913056505.1 uncultured Desulfurellaceae bacterium | reverse complement strand
GTGAAAAATCATAAATTGTTTTTTCTACACTATATCCATAGTGTGCCAACTGCTGTTTTTGCATTTGCAAATAACTTTTTTTCTCTACTGAAATATAAAAAAAAGCAGGGATACTAACAACACCGACAATGACGATAGAATAGAAAAAAGCTAAGGCATAAATATATTGTTTATCTTTTTTTATCAATGCATACATACCAACTCCCAATAACGCTAAAGCAACGCTACTTTTTACTAACTTCATATTTCCACTCCTTAAGTAAATTTTCCTGCAGAGTCAACATTTTATTATACTCGCCCATAGTGTTATGCTCAAATCCAAGCAGATGTAGACAACCATGAGCAACAAGAAACAATATATGTTCATCGACATTTTTGGACATTTTACTAGACTCCGAAATAACTGTTTCTATCGATATTGCTATATCACCCAAAATATTGCCATCATACCCATGGAATGACAAAACATCGGTAGGTTGGTTTTTTTTTCTATATGTAAAATTTAATTGTCGTAATTTCTCATTATTATCAAACAAAATGTTTAACTCTTTGCCCTCATCGATTCCCATCCTTTTATATATAAATTTCGTAAAATCCAGTATTGCATTTTCGTCTATATCATATTCTGACCTATTTATTATCGTTATCAATCTTTACTTCCTGATCATATTCTATTCTGTGATGAAATATGCCGACCAACACATTTATAAAACTATCCGTTATAGAATTTAGATCTTTTAAGGTTAATTCGCACTCATCAAGCTGGCCATCCAAAAATATATCGCGTACTATTTTTCTAACATACTCCTCTAAATGTTTACTTGTAGGATTAGATAATGTTTTAGAAGCAGCTTCAACTTCATCTGCAATCATTATAATGCCTGCTTCTTTTGTTTGAGGTTTAGGGCCCGGATATCTAAAATCTTCTTCTTTTGGATTAAGACCCGCTTCTTTTGCTTTGTTGTAAAAGTATTTTATTAGTGTAGTTCCATGGTGTTCTTGTATGATATCAATAATTGATGAACTTAATTTATATTTCTTTGCTATCTCTACTCCATATTTTACATGATTCATAATTATAAGGGCGCTCATTGACGGCTTAAGTTTATCATGAGGATTAATACCGTCTGCCTGATTTTCCACAAAATAGATAGGTTTTTTTATTTTTCCAATATCATGATAATAGGAACCTACTTTTGCGAGAAGCGAATTTGCACCTATGGCAGACGCTGCGGCTTCTGCTAAAGATGATACAACAATACTGTGATGATAAGTGCCAGGAGTTTTTATGGCCAGTTCTTTCAATAATGGATTGTTCAAATTGCCTATCTCAAGAAGTTTCATATCTGTTGATATATTGAATACATATTCAAATACAGGAAAGATGCCGCTTACAATAATAGGCGTAACTAATCCTCCTGCGGCGCCAAATGATAGATCAATTATTATGCCAGAATCAAAGCTATTACCATTAAGCATATAAAACAGCACAATCAATACAATATTTGATGAAGCTACATAAACGCCAGATTTCATAATATTTGACCTGGATTTTTCTTTATATACCGCAAGCAATCCTATAATACCTCCGAAAAATGCATAAACAGCTATAAAAAATTGGGATGCCTGGCCATTTAATCCTATCATTAGCCAAGCGGTTAGAGACATAAGGATTGTTAAACATAATGATATTTCAAAATCAACAAGTAGAAGCGACATAATAGAAATAAAGGCAAAGGGAGTGGAAAATATTATAGCCAATTTGGAAAAATCCGGCGAGGAATATGAAACAATATTGGATATATAAAGTATAAGCTTATAAGTTATAATCTGTAGTATTATTAAAGATGCAGATATAAGCGCAATAATATTTTCCTTAATTTTTGATTTAGGCCTTATTTGCTTATATATCCTATAGAGAACGAAAAATATAATTATAAATATAATAAATTTAGCCACTATTTTTACATATATATTTTGATTTTGCTGGGTAGATCTAATAGCGTTTAATTCTGCATATTTGGATCTTGTTATTATATCTCCCTCTCTTACTATCACTTCACCCTTTGAAATTTTAAAGTAAACCGGTGCAACATTTTTTTTAGCAAACTCTTTAGCTTTTTCCATATCTATGCTGTCATATGATAAATTCGGAGTAATGAGTCTGGAAATAAAATCCCATGTTATACTCCTTAGGGCAGCGTTATTTCTTAAAGCATTTTTTAATCTATTATAAGCTATTATCTTTGCCCTTTCTATGCCTATTATGCTGGTTTTTGGTATAGTAACAAATACATTGCTTTTGTCTAAATAATGAATCTTTATGATATTTTTCGGAAATTTATAAATTTTAGAGAGTGATGATACAATATAATAATCTTTAAGACTATCCAATGATAATTTAGCATATTTTAGAATGAGAGACGGATTTAGCTTCACTATTCTTAAATATATTGCTTTGTCTGGCTTAATTCCTATGCTTTTGAAAAATTCATTCATTACAGGGTTAGTATAGTTGTTATCCCTGTTTTGTATAAGTGAAAATGCTTTATCTAGTTTCTTCTCTAAACGATCAATCAATAAATTATCATAATTTAAAATAGGCACTACATTATTTAAAGCGTTTTGTATCCTTTTCTGGGTTGCTTCTTTATCTTTTACGAGAATTGATATTTCAGACCTTATTGTTTTCGGTGCAACATCGCCTACTTTTAAATTATAAACATTCACAGACCTCTTAGGAATCATCAATATTGCCACGATAACAAAAAAACTACCTATAATAATATATCTATTATCTAAAAAACTTATAATCTTTTTGAAAAAATTTAAAATGGATAATCCTATTTTAGACATAAAAGCACTATTCCCACTCTATCGTAGACGGGGGTTTAGATGATATATCAAATACCACCCTATTCACACCATTTACCTCATTTATTATCCTTGACGATATTCTTTCAAGCAGGTCATAAGGCAGATGAGCCCAATCCGCAGTCATACCATCCGTACTTTCAACTGCTCTTAGAGCTACAACATTTTCATATGTTCTCTTGTCACCCATTACACCTACACTTCTTATCGGTAGCAACACAGCAAAAGATTGCCACAGATCGTTGTATATCCCATACTTTTTCACTTCTTGAAGAACTATACTATCCGCTTTCTGCAAGATATTCAACCTATCTTTGGTGATGCTGCCTATGATTCTGATGGCTAATCCAGGTCCCGGGAAGGGCTGTCTATTGATAAATTCTTCACTTAAACCCAACTTTTTCCCTAACAATCTAACCTCATCTTTAAATAACTCTCTTAAAGGCTCAATAAGTTTAAAATTCAGTTTCTCAGGTAAACCCCCTACATTATGGTGACTTTTAATTACAGCAGACGGGCCTTTAACGGATACACTCTCTATAACATCGGGGTAGAGTGTTCCTTGAGCTAAAAATTTTACATCTTTGAATTTCTTTGCTATGCTTGTAAAAACATCTACAAATACATGTCCTATAATTTTTCTTTTCTGCTCAGGATCGTCAATGTCTTTTAAGGCGTTCAAAAAATCATCGCTTGCATCTATATATTGGAGCTTAATATTTAATTTTTTAAAACTATCAATAACATGTTCAGCCTCATTTACGCGTAGAAGGCCGTTGTTAACAAATACGGGGATGAGATTATCTCCTATGGCTTTATTTACAAGTAACGCAACGACTGTCGAATCGATACCACCAGATACTGCACACACAACCTTACTATCTTTAACTTTTTGTTTAATTAACAAAATCGATCTATCTATAAAATTTTCCATATTCCATACATCTGTTATGTTGCATATTTTGCGTGCAAAATTTTCTAATATTTGTCTACCCTTTTGCGTATGCGCTACCTCTGGGTGAAATTGGATAGCCCATACATTCTTAGATCTATTTCTAATCACAGCATACGGCGAATTTTGGGTATGCGCAACCACTTCAAACGAATCCGGGAGTTTTTTAATGATATCACCATGACTCATCCACACTATACTATTCTGCATATCCCTATCTATCAGTTTATCATCTTTATCAACAATAATTTGTGCAGGACCGTATTCTCTCTTATTTGTAGGGGCAATCTTGCCGGAAAACCTATCCGTTATTATCTGCATCCCATAGCATATACCTAAAATAGGAACACCCAATGAAAATATTTCATCGCCTATTTTTCTTTGAGAGCAA
>CAJXLZ010000105.1 GCA_913056505.1 uncultured Desulfurellaceae bacterium | reverse complement strand
GTCAAAGAGTAACTTTCGAAATCGGTGAAGGTCAAAAAGGCCCACAAGCTGAGAATGTAACTCCGCTTTAATCCACAGATAAACCCCTTTTTCAGGGGTTTAATTCACATTTAATCTAAATAATTCACAGCATCCAAACAGTGTTATGGCAACACATACTTGTTAGAAACAACATCTTTTATATCCATAAAATCAAATTCGCTCTTATCATAAACTACAACTTTTCTGATCGTGAACTCAAATGCCATTATATATCAGATAAGCATCCTCGCCATTTTAATCCTTCCTATCGAGATTTTCAAATCCCTGTAAAATTTCACCTTTTGCAGTTAATTTATAATTAAACATAAGTTCATAATACTGATCTGCCATTCTTGCTGAACCAAACTCATGCTCAATTTCACTCATAGCATTTTTCATAATTTTCACCCATTCTTTTGGTTTATCATAATATATAGGGATTGCCTTGTTTTGCAAAATATCCATCAGATTTTTATTGTCTATCTTATCCTGTTCTGCCACACTTAATCTAGAATCTACTTCTGGTATCGTAAAAGCATTTTTGCCGTCTCGTGCAAATTCCGGATGCCAGCCGTCATTGACAGAGAGATGAATAGCTCCGTTCATACTTGCAGATATTCCACTTGTTCCACTTGCTTCATGGGTAATTCTTGGAGTGTTCAACCATATATCGGCACCTTGTTTTAACAGTTTGGATAAAGCAAGTTCGTATCCTATCAATACTGCCATATTTTTATGCTTATGGCTAATTTCTATCAACTCGTTAAACATTTCGATAGCACCGTAATCCGTTGGATATGGTTTGCCCGCCCAAATAATTTGCACCGGTCTTTGTGTATTTTTTAACATTTTAGTAAATCTTTCAAAATCATATTTCAAAAGTCCTGGACGCTTATATTCGGCAAACCTCCTTGCCCAGACTATTGTCAGAACTTCCGGATCAAATATCTTACCTGTTTGATCGGCAACCTCCTCAAAAAGAAGTTTTTTAAGGTGTTTTTTTCTTGCTAAGAGTTCATAATCTTCATGCTCATCTAATGCGCGTACAAGCGTTTTATCTGTCCAGTATTTTCTATTTTGTGCATTTGTTATATAAATAATTTCACATCGTCCCGCTACATCTTTCCACATATCATTTGCTACAATGCCATGTATCTTGGAAACTGCATTTGAACGTTTTGCACTACGAAGTGCTCCAACTGTCAGACTAAAAGTATCATTATTTTCATACCCCGTAATAGAACGAACTGTTTGCATATCCAATCCATTAAAAAACCCCATCTCCTGTAAAAAGTTGATAGCATGTACCTCATTTCCGGCAGCTTCAGGTGTATGCGTAGTAAAAACCACATGTTTTCGTAATTCGTCCATATTAGAAAAGCGGTTGTATAGTTCATATACCATTGGAAGCGCATGCCCCTCATTCATGTGATAGATATCTATTTTCTGATTAATAGCATCAAGAACTCTCACTCCGCCTATTCCCAAAACAATCTCTTGTGCTATACGTGTTTTTTCGTTTCCGTCATAAAGTTTATGGGTGATTGTACGAGAGAGATAATCATTTTCATCTATATCTGTTGAAAGTAAAATTATAGGAGCAGTTCCAAATAGATCCGGATGCAGTAAGAATGCGTTGATAAACACCTCTTTGTGATTTATTTTTACACTTACATGAACCGGCAACTTCTCTAAAAAATATGAAAATTTTTTAGTAAATATAGGTCTAAGTGTACGATCTTCATTACGTGTTTGATCATAATAACCAAAACTCCATAACATACCCACACCTATAATATTTTGTTTTAAATCATAAGCACTGCGCATATGAGAACCAGCTAGAAATCCTAAACCGCCTGAGTATATTTTAAGAGCTTGATCAATTGCAAATTCCATCGAAAAATATGCAACACTTGTACTGTATTTACTTGCTATATCATAAGAATGAAGCTTCATTTTTCACCTTTGCTCTTTTAATCTTTTCTTTGAGAATTTGCAAATGCCACAGATGCAGCCTGAACAATTGGATAGTTTGTAGGAGCAGCAGTTAATAACGGTTGTGTTGCCACCTGTAAAGAGATAAGTGAATATACGGTCAGTTCTGCTTCAATAGCAAGACCGATTATATTTATCATCTCTCCTGCTTCTTTCGCACCGACCACCTGACCGCCGATAATCCTGCCGCTATTTCTCATAACAACTAATTTGACAGATTGTTTGGCAGTATCAGGGATAGTGCCTGGATGCCTGTTTAAACCTTCAAAATATCCGGTTACTATATCTATATTTTGATTATTTGCCTCTTTTTCGGTAATACCGGCACTTGCAAATACTCTATCTTTTATCATAGTGGAAAATATCGCGATTGTTCCATTAAACCCTTTTAACACGCTGACTTTATAAAGACTGCTTACAGCTACTCTGGCTTCTGCAGATGATGTTGAAGCCAACATCACTTTTGATGGATCTCTTGTAATAAAATCCCTCCTTCCGCTGCAATCCCCTATTGCAAATATATCCTTATTTCTTGTCCTCATGTATTCATCTACCCAAATACCGCCATAACGGGCAAGTTTCAGTCCAGCTTCTTTTGCCAATGATGTATTTGGTTTATAGCCTGTGGCGAGGATTATTACATCAGCTTCTATCACCGTACCATCGCAAAGTTTAATCCCTTTTGCTCTTGAATTTTCGTGGATGACTTCTTGGGCATGTTGCCCTAAGACTAAATTAATGCCCAGATCTTTCATAAGCTCTTCAGCTTCCATTGTCATATCCTTATCAAATGAGCCGGCTAAAATATGTCCGCCGCCGACAATAGAGACCTCTTTGTTAATACTTGCTATTTCACAGGCTACTTCAACACCAATAAATCCTGTACCGACTACTATAATTTTTCTGTTTTCATCTATAGTTTTTTTGAGATGTGCAAGATGATCAAAATTTTTATCAATAGTAAATACATTTGGCAAATTCAGTGCATTTTCAAAATTTTTATGCACAAAAGGGGTTGAACCTGTTGCAAAAATAAGTTTGTCAAATGTATAAACACTATCATCCGTGTAGAGTGTTTTATTTTCTATATCGACTCTTTTTACACTTGCCACAACTCTGTTTATCTTTTCTACCAATGGATTGTGACCACCGCATTCAATCTCATCTTTTTGTATACTCCCCAATGTTTTACCGAAAATGTAGGGTATACCACAAGGCACGAGTAATTTTTCATTTTCCCTAATGACTGTAACTGATTTATCTATATACGTCATAGCTGAGCCCATAGCAGCTACCATTCCGGCAGGTCCGGCACCTATAATTATAATATCTGAGTATTTTTCTTGCATATGATGACACATCCCTTCTGATTTTTTATGCTACTGTAACAATAATACAATATGATTACAATACAGTTACATTACAACCAGTTTAAAACTTCCAAACACTCATTTGCAATTTGCAACTCTTCATCTGTTTGTATAACCAATGATTTTATATTTTTAATGATACTGTTGTCCATAACAGCATCTCTTACATACTGGGAATTTTCTCCTATGCCACCGCTAAAAACAATGGCATCGACATCTTCAAGCAACACCATATATGCCCCTATATACTTTTGAATACGGCGTACCATGATGTCCAATGCCAATTTTGCCCTTGCATCACTACGCTGCTCTATAGTTCGTACATCATTCTCCCCGCATAAACCGAGCAATCCTGATTTTTTGTTGAGTAGTGTATCAACCTCATCAGCACTCAAATTCAGCTCTTTTTGCACAAACAACACAATCGCAGGATCAATATCACCGCATCTTGTTCCCATAACAAGCCCTTCAAGCGGAGTAAATCCCATAGAAGTATCACAGCTTTTTCCATTTTTAATAGCACATGCACTTGCACCGTTTCCCAAATGCAGCGTAATAATATTTGTGTCCTGTACTTTTTTGCCAAGCATGACAGCAGCTTTTTGTAGCAGATAGGCATGAGAAGTTCCATGAAAACCGTAACGGCGGATCTGATATTTTTCGTACAGCTCATACTCCAAGGCATAGATATATGCTTCTTTTTTCAGGCTCGCATGAAAGGCTGTATCAAAAACAGCTATCTGTGGAATATTCGGTGCATATTGACGGACTACTTTTATACCTTCAAGATTTGCAGGATTATGCAAAGGTGCCAAAGGAATCAAATCTTTTATTGCCGCTATTACTGCATCGTCTATCAGTGTGGAATTGACAAACTTT
>CAJXLZ010000104.1 GCA_913056505.1 uncultured Desulfurellaceae bacterium | reverse complement strand
TACTGATAATAAAAAATCTATAGGTCCAACTTTAGGAAGTGCTTATGCTTATTTTTTATGGTATAAACTAAACAATAATAACGAATATTTAGAATTAGCAAAAAAAACTTTATTTTCTTGTTTTAATTTTAATGATGATTTGTTTTTTATAAAATACTCATCCATTTTTATATCTTGCTCGTCGCCGAATGTGATGGATATAAAATCTGCTACAGCGGGCGCTATCAGCATTCGTGATATCTTATCTGCGCTTGTACTATATAACGATATGGTTTTTGCGCCGAGTTTTTTGAATTTTTTTACCGATTCTTCTGTGTTTGCTCTTGCCACTGCAAATATATTTCTATTTTCATCCTTTGCCGTTATTAAAGAATATAAATTTTTAGCATCAGATTCCATAAGCAGTGCTATGCCCTGCGCTCTATCTATATGAGCTTTTCCCAATATTTCCTCATCGGTAGCATCACCGTATATAGTGAGATATCCTTGTTTCTGAGCGTCTTGTATCGCATTTTCCACTCTTTCTATAATAACGAAATCTTTATTATTTTCCATAAGACGCTTTGCTACTATTTTACCCACGCGCCCGAAACCGCATACAATAAAATGATTATTTAATTTATCAACAGATTTTTCCATCGCAGCCTCCCTATTGTATTTTAATTTTTGCAATAAATTATCTATGAAAGATGATGAAAATATGCTTGTCAATATAGCTATGCTTGAAATACCTATAATCATCACTATAGAAGCCAATATTCTGCCTGCTGTAGATACAGGGTATATATCTCCGTATCCTACGGTTGTTATTGTGACGATGCTCCACCATATTGCATCTGTTATACTTTGAAATTCATGAGGATTTACTTTATGCTCAAGTGAAAATATCATTATGGATGAACTGAAAATTATAAAAAGCAGTATAATAAAAAATACCCCTACCCCAACCAAGCTTTCTTTTAATCCATCTAAAATGGTTTTAATGCCGGTTATAAACCGCGGCAGTTTTATAATGCGTGCTACTAATATAACTAACCTATAGGGATATGGAATCGAGAAATATGGAATAAAGGATAGCGCATCTACGATATTAATGGGCGTAATAATAAATTTTCCTATTGCCGCAGTTGTAATTTTGTCCAATTTTTTCAAATAGGCGGATAACTTGAGTATATATTCCATTATAAATATTGAGACAATAATGCTCTCTAAAACTTCATAGGTTAATGTTGATTTGTATGTAACAATTTTCGCAGAATCATATTCGAGCGTGGATATTATTGAAATTATCGTAACACTGCTCATAAATATGTTGAATAGTTTAGATGTCCTGCTGCTAGAGTAAAACATCTCCTGCAAGTTGGCTTTTTTTAAGTTAAACATAGGACATTATTGAATTGCAGAGCCATTTTGTCAATATTTTTTGTGTATTATTGCACACAACAGTATTGTTACTTAAAAACTTATTATCTTGGCTAATATAATGTCTTCAATATTTTTTAATAATTTAAGGCCTTTTTCATTCACGGCATTATCTAATTGTATAAATGACATTGCGATGCCACTTTTTTGTCTTGATAAATTGAAACCCGCTATGTTTATATTCAAGTTTCCAAGAATTGTTCCTATTTTTCCTATTGTGCCCGGTCTGTCTTTGTTGAGTATATACAGATAAATACCCTTTGGAACGATATCCGTCCTAAAATCGTCAATAAAGACAATTTTTTGTGTGCCGTCTTCAAACATTGTGGCGCCTATATTTTTTGTTTCCTTATCTGTTATTACTTTTAATACGATTAAATTATTGAAGTGCGCATAACTTTCCGTTTTTGCTTCGGATACGATAATATCTTTGTCTTTAGCAAGATAGGGAGCGTTCATATATGATACGCTATCCTGAAGTCCAAGTTCCAGAAAACCTTTCAGTGCGGCTATTGTAAATGGTTGATAATTAAACGGCACATCAAAAGCCTTTGTTACAATATCTTCGTTGAAAAATTTCCCTACCATAGTCATGCTTATCTCTTTAACCCTGCCTTCTGTTACTTGAGCGGCTAATTCTCCTATTTTTTCGGAAAGATCAAAATATCTTTGTTGTGGCGTAGACATAAGCTCTTTAATGAATGGTATATTAACCGCATTTTTGTATGGCTTATTTAACAGCACATTGGCTATCTGCTCAGCTACGATCACAGATACATTAATTTGAGCTTCCGCACTATTTGCTCCAATATGGGGTGTTACGATAACATTGTCCAATTCCAACAACGGATTATCCACCGCCGGCTCTTTCTCAAAGGTATCTATGCCGCACATAGCAACCTTGCCTGAACGTAAACTGTCATAGAGATCTTTTTCATTTATTATGCCGCCGCGTGCACAGTTTATGAGTACAACCCCGTCTTTCATTTTTTCTATCTCTTTTTTTGTTATCATATTATAGGTTTCTTTTGTAAGCGGTGTGTGAAATGTTATAATATCAGATTTTTTTATCAATTCATTAAGCGTATCCAAAAGCTCCACACCCAGATTTTCGGCTTTTGATGCTTTTATATATGGGTCATATACCACAATATTTGCACCGAATGCTTTAGATTTTTTGGCTACACTCGATCCAACATGTCCTAAGCCTACAATACCCAAGGTTTTGCCGTTTAACTCTATGCCCATAAATTTTTTCCTATCCCAATTTCTTTCGTATTTTAAGCTGTAATGAGCAAGCGGTATTTTTCTTAATGCGCCGAGCATCATACCCATAGTCAAGTCCGCTGCAGCATTTGTGTTGCCGCCGGGGGCATTGATAACGATTATGCCTTTTTTACTTGCTTCCTCAACATCCACACTGTCTAATCCTACGCCAGCTCTTCCTATAACCTTAAGTTTTCCGGGATTTTCAAGCGTGTCCTTTGAAATTTTTGTGCCGCTTCTTGTTATTATACCGTCATAATTACCAATGATATCTTTTACTTCATCACTTGTAAGGTTAAATTTTTCCTCTACTTCTATATTCTTTTCCCTTAAAATATTTAATCCATCCTGAGCCACATGCTCTGTAACTAAAACTTTCATACTACCTCCTTCAGTTTATAGTTGTAAGCATAATCCAAAACATTTATAATATCAAATTAGAAATATTTAGTTTAAGTATTAGTAAAACTTATGAAATTATTAGATTTAAGCTTGAGACATATTATAATATTTAATAGCGTTGCAGAGACACTTAATATGGGCAAGAGCGCTGATCATCTTTTTATAACACAGTCTGCAGTGAGTCAGGCTATAGGCAGCATCGAATCTAAATTTTCACTTCGCCTATTTATAAGGCGGAATAAAAGGCTTTATTTGACTCAGGAAGGCAGAGAATTGTATGAATATACCTCAAAAGCGGTCAAGATACTCAATGATGCACAGCTCTATTTGGAAAATATAAAAAATATTAAAAGGGATAGTATATCCGTAGGCGTTAGCACAACCATAGGCAACTACCTATTCTCACACATTATGGCGGATTTTAAAAAGAAGCATCCAAATGTGGAGATAGATCTGTTTATAGGCAGCAGTATGGATGTAATTGACAGGCTCAAAAGTTCCCAGATTGAAATAGGTTTAATAGAGTGGTTGCCGTTAAAAATGGATAAATCTGTTAAGATTAAAAAGATTGCTGAGGATAAGCTGATTTTTGTGTGTTCGCCCCAACATAAATTTGCCCGCAGAAAGTATGTGAATCTTGATGAGATAAAGAGTGAGCCATTTATAATGATGGATAAAAACTCTATCACACGTCAAAGACTGGACAGAGAGCTGATTAAAATTGGCATTGAACCTATTGTATCCTATGAATTTAACAACTTTGAGGCTATAAAAAATGCCGTTTCCTGCAATCTTGGAATATCCATATTGAGCGAAACCGTTGTGAGGAATGAACTTCATAATAATATGATCAAAAAACTGAATATAAAAGA
This sequence comes from uncultured Desulfurellaceae bacterium, assembly GCA_913056505.1. GTDB lineage: Bacteria > Campylobacterota_A > Desulfurellia > Desulfurellales > Hippeaceae > CAJXLZ01. The sequence continues at coordinate 360 of CAJXLZ010000104.1, read as the reverse complement.
TATACATCTGAGTAGATGGTTTTCTCTGATTAAAATAAATGATTACAATGCGACTCAAACAATGTTTGAAAAATATATATTGAAAATAGACTTGGCTTGACACGTAATCTAAACTCCGCACCCTCTTGTTCCATTTTGCTTTTCTGTCATTTCGCACTGCCGTTTTTTGTCACTCTGTGCCCATATTCTGTCATTCCGCACTACCCTCTTGTCATTCCGTGCTTGACACGGAATCTTGACTTTAGCATTCTCTATCCCAGACTCTGGATTCCCGTTTTCACGGGAATGACAGGAAAATAATGGAATGACAAGAAATTTAACATTTGCTATTATCATTCATAATTCAACATTCATAACTCT
>CAJXLZ010000103.1 GCA_913056505.1 uncultured Desulfurellaceae bacterium | reverse complement strand
GTTTAAGCCGTCATATTCTGAATACTTAGATATTTTCACTAAAGATATAGTGCCGTTGCTGTTTATAACAAAATTAAGCAGTACATTCCCCTGTTCATTTTTATATAGAGCCTCCATTGGATAATATTTATGGGATGCTATCCAATCATATAGGTTTTTATTTTGAGATTGTGAAATATTTATGGGTTTTTTTGTTGATATATGTTTTGCCCCATATGTTCTACTTGAAAGCATAGTGGTTGAAACAGATGATTTATCTGTTGATATATCTTTTATGCTACCTGTGTTTATATTTTTAACTATGGCTTTGTGTGTCTTTTTTTCCGTGCGATTAACGCCGTTTGTTTGCACATCTTGTGTAGTCTTTTTCTTAAATATATTATTAGCATAATGCTTTATGGGTATGTTTTTTGAGCCTTTGTCTATAATGTTTAATGCATAATGTTTTTTTACTGCTGCAATATTGTGAGTTTTGTGCGGCTTATTGATCTTCTGAATATTGCTTCTGCTTTTTAGCGTCGGCGCAGCATTTTCTGATTTCTGCGTTTGTACTATATCAACGGTGTATGCGCCGTTATGTAAAGCTGTGATTCGCGGATGGAAAAGATACAAGATTATCAGTACTGAGATATTAATGAGAATAGAAATAAATATGGAAAGGGGAAGATAATTCCCCTTAGAACTTGTATGAAATTCTAGCAAACACGCTTCTTGGGAGCGTTGAGTATCCATAAACCTCTTCATAAAAACGGTTAAATATGTTTTTCACGCTCACAGATGCCTCTAAATTTTTATTGAAATTATATATACTTGTAAAATCAAAAACAGCATACTTACCGGTTTGATTGGTATGATTAGCATCATCAAATCTCTTGCCTATGTATCTGCCGCTTATTGTATTGATTAATTTGTTGTTTAGGGCTTTAAGGGTTATATAACCTGTGTAGGTTCTCAAAGGTATTCTTGCGGCCTGTTCACCTGTATCGGGATCTTTGCTCCTTGTGTAGGTGTAGTTTGCACCGATTACCAAAGGTTCTATGGGTTTTATCTTTGCTTCAAGCTCTATACCATCTGAAACTGTTTTGCCCTTGACATTTTTATAAGTAGAATGATAATATGCTATTCTATTTCTAATAATATTCTTAAAATAGGTAGCACCGAGATTTATTTTATTACCGTATAAATTTTGAACAAATCCAAAATCCCACGATTTTGATCTCTCAGGCGTAAGTTTGCTATTGCCGCCTAAAAACCAATATGCTGGCACTGGCGGTGCATACAGTTCATATATGCTTGGTGCCCTAAATCCTGTTGAATAGTTGGCTTTTAGAATAGTATTTGTGGGCATTACCAAGTAGTTTGCACCTAATTTATAGGTGAAATGATTGCCGAAGGTCTTATAGTGATCCTCTCTTGCAGCACCCTGTAAAACAAGATTTTTTATGGATTGCTCTACCTCTAAAAATCCACCTACATTGTATCTCAACTTTTTGAAAGGGCTGTTATCCTCATATTTTTCCATTGTATGATCAATGCCTGCCGTTATCTTTGTTCTGTTTATTGTATATAATGCTTTAACATTTTCGCCCCATCTTTTGCCCTTATAATCACTTGATGGTGATTTGTAGTATCTTAAGTTCTGCATATAAAAGGCATTGAGGTCTATTTTGAAATTTTTTAGTGTTTTATCTATGTAAAACTTGCTCATAAAGAAGTGTGATTCATCTCTTAAGCTTTTAGCTGTTGGTGTGTTATTTGAGGGCGCTGAATCATCAGGATACCAATTAGGAGACCATCCATTATCTAAATAATTTCGTGTTTTGTACAGTTTTAGCACATTACCTACTGTGAAACTATCATCAAAAGCATACTCCATCCTTGAGGAAAATCCTGTTTTATGATATCCGTCCTTCTCATCGCCCCTTGAATAGCTGCCATCAGAGTGGCGTTTGTCCATTTTTGATATGCCGTCGGTGTCTAAACGCGAGCCCTCTATATAATAGTTAAATTTACCAAGTGAACCACCGCTTTCACCTGTTTCCTTATATGTATGAAATGAGCCGGCCTTTTGGGAATATTTAGCATACGGTTTTCCTTTGCCCTTTTTTGTTATGATATTAACTACACCTGCTACGGCATTGGCGCCATAAAGACCGCTTTGGGCACCTTGAACAATCTCAATTCTTTTTATGTCGTCTGTAGTTAGATTTGCAAAGTCAAACTGCGGCGGCGGCATCGATGGGTCTGATACATCAATGCCGTCTATAAGCACTTTTGTGTAATATGAGCTCAAACCCCTTACATATGTGCTTGTGGCACCGCCGAATGCCCCGTTTGATGAAACGGCAATGCCGGGTATGTCTTTTAATGCATCTTTGACATAGATAATGCCTTTTTCTTTTAGCTGCTTTGCCGTTATGATATTTACCTTTGATGGCGTTTTTGCTACTTTTACTGCATTTTTTGTTGCCGTGATTGTAATGTTGCCCACATCTGCATAAACCGAGCCTGCTGATAAAGCGGTTACAGCACATGCACTTAATAGAAATTTACCGAAAGGGAGTGTCATTCTCGCGAACGCGGGAATCCAGACTTTAGAATCCAGATTCCGCATCAAGTGCGGAATGACAAAAAAGCAAAAGGGCAATAATAGGGAAAGGGGGCGGGATGGCAGGGTGGTATAGAGTGATTGAATTTTGTTTCAAAAATGAATACTATACAAAGGTATTTTAATTGAAGGGGTGTTCTATGGGTTTTAAATGCGGCATTGTGGGGTTGCCTAATGTCGGCAAATCCACAATTTTTAACGCTTTGTCTAAAGGCAGTGCAGCCAGTTCAAATTTTCCCTTTTGCACAATAGATCCTAATGTGGGCATAGCTTATATCAATGATAAACGTTTATATAAATTGGCGGAGATGGTCAATCCGAAAAAGATAACGCCGGCTGTTGTTGAATTTGTTGATATTGCTGGGCTTGTCAAAGACGCGCATAGCGGAGCGGGTTTGGGCAATAAATTTTTATCGCATATAAGGGATGTCGAGGTAATTGTTCATATTGTAAGGTGTTTTTCAGATGAAAACATTATTCATACAGAAGGCGATATAAACCCCAAAAGGGATATAGATATTGTTGAGACAGAGCTTATGCTTGCTGATCTACAGACTGTGGAAAATGCACTCGGCAGGGCTCAAAAAATGTCGAAATCCAATGAAAAACAGTATAAAGTAAGAGCAGAAATCTTGGAAAGCATCAAATCATTTCTCGAAACAGGGAAACAGTTAAAGAACATTGATCTGGATAAGCAGCAACAGGAAATTGTGAAAGAGTTGAGGCTGTTATCTGCAAAGCCTGTTATCTACGCTGCAAATGTTTCAGATGATAGCATTAACGGCAACGAATATTCGAAATCCGTTCAAGAGATAGCGGAGAGCCAACGTTCCCCTTTTGTTATAATAAGCGGCAAAACTGAAGAGGAGTTGTCACAGCTTAATGATCAAGATAGAAGTGAATTTATGTCAATGATGGGCATTAAAGAGTCCGGATTAGATAAATTGGCAAAGATAGGCTATGATACATTAGGTCTTATAACATTCTTTACGGCAGGGCCAAAGGAAGTTCGGGGATGGACAATAAAGCGTGGCACAACCGCTAAAGATGCAGCAGGAACAATACATACGGACATTCAAAGAGGATTTATAAGGGCAGAGGTCATAGACTATGAGGATTATGTTAGATTGGGTGGAGAAAAAGAGGCCAAAGAAAAGGGTTTGATGAGGCTTGAAGGCAAGGATTATATAATGAAAGACGGAGATGTGGTCTATTTCAGGTTCAATGTATGAGAGTAATAAGGGATTTAAGCAGAACATATAATTTTGGCAATCTATCCATAGCTCTTGGTAATTTTGACGGTATTCATATAGGACATAAAAAGATTATTCAGGCAACTGTTAATATGGCAAAACAGTCGCATGGATGCGCAGCCCTGTTCACTTTTTACCCGCATCCGCTGAAGGTGTTGGGAGGCTCTAACGAACCGTTTATTATACAAACCTTCAAAGAAAAGATGCAGATAGTGAATCAAATGGGTATAGATATGGTAGTGTGCGCCAAGTTTAGTAAAGAGTTTGCGGATATGCATCCTGAGGTTTTTGTTAAGGATATACTTGTAAATTCTTTAAAAGTAAGCAATGTCTTTGTGGGTTATGACTACACATTTGGAAAATCTGGCAAGGGCACGGTAAATTCTCTGAGAAATTATGCCAAAAAGTATGGTTTTAATGTGCATATAATACCGCCTGTAAAGATAGATGGTATCATAGTCA
>CAJXLZ010000102.1 GCA_913056505.1 uncultured Desulfurellaceae bacterium | reverse complement strand
CTTGTTCAAACCTAACATAACTGCATACCACTCAACTATTCTCGGCACCATAACAAACACTTTATCGCCTTTTTTGATGCCTAAGGAAATCAGTACATTGGCAAATTTATTAGACATCTTGGATAGATCCCAAAATGTGTATTTACGTATGGCTTTCCCTGCTGTGTCTGCCCAGACCAACGCAAGTTTGGTTCTATCAAGAGCCCATTTATCAACTACATCAAATGCGAAGTTGTAATATTCCGGCTCTTCCAACTTAAATTCCTTAACCTCTTGTTCGTAATTATTCATATTGTGCTGCATAAATCACCCCTCATGCTATAAGTTTAAAAATAGTTTATATATAAAATATAAAAAGTCAATAGTCAATACATCAAATAACTAATTTAGTCCAGAATAGTTAATGTATATATAATTATATGCTATATATACTTCCTATGTCACAAGCTTATAAATTAATCCTAATGATATTATTTCTTTATAAAGTGCTTTTTATGCGTTTTTTATTGAACTTATTTGTGGGAGATGTTTTTGCTACTTTTTGACCTATTAAAGAGTAGGGAAGGAATATGTTTAATTCAAAGAAATGGGAATTGTGTTTTAATATTGTTGATAAGATATCTGCATTATAGCAAGAGATTGAAAATGGAAAATTTAGATCTAATTACTTATATTTTTTATAATAATATTGATAATATTGTAAAAACCTAAAAACAGCACTGTTAAATTTAAACTACATATGGTAAAAAGTATAAATAAAGTAAGTAAGGGGGATTATTATGGGTAAAACAGCGTTAATAACAGGGGCATCCAGTGGAATAGGCAGATCATGTGCAAAGCTTTTTGCAAAAAATAAAATAGATTTGATAATTATTGCAAGAAGACTTGAAAGATTGACAAATTTATCCAATGAATTAAAAAAAGATTACGGCATCAGGGTTCTGCCGATAAAACTTGATGTAAAAAGGCAAGAGGACGTTTTCAGCTCTCTTGACAATTTACCGGAAGGATGGGAAAATATAGATATTCTCATAAACGCAGCAGGGTTAAGTAAAGGCTTAGAAAAGCTTCAGGATGGAAAAATTGAAAACTGGGAAAACATGATAGATACAAATATAAAAGGCCTGCTTTATGTTACTAAAACTATATTGCCCAAGATGGTTAAGCAACAATCTGGAACGGTTGTAAATGTTGCGTCCATTGCAGGCCATGAAACATATGTAGGCGGTAATGTTTATTGTGCAACAAAGTCTGCTGTCCTGCAATTATCAAAAGCTATGAGAATGGATCTGCTCGGCACAGGCGTGAGGGTTGTCTCTATAGACCCGGGTATGGTTGAAACTGAATTCAGCGTAGTCAGATTTAACGGAGATAAAAAGAGAGCTGAAAAAGTTTATAAGAACATAGATGCTTTGACGCCTGAAGACATAGCACAGGCAATATATTTTGCGGTATCAATGCCTGATCACGTGACGATAGAAGATATGGTGATAATGCCAACACAACAGGCGTCTGTGACTATGAATATAAAAAATTACAAGAGGTTTTAGTTTTATGGAACATAATTTTGATTTAAAATGGTTGGCTTTTGAAATAACGCCCCGCTGCAATTTAAACTGTATACATTGCAGAACAAACGCTTCGATGAACTTAAAAGATGTTTTAACCTATAAAAATATAACCGATGCAGTTGATGAGATTTCAAAAGAGTTTAAGCCTGTTATCGTTTTAACAGGTGGAGAGCCTTTATTGAGGGAAGATGTTTTTGATATAGCCGATTATATAAGATCAAAAGGAATGCGCGTGGGACTCGCTACAAACGGCACATTGGTTGATGATAAAAAAGCTGAAAAAATTAAAGACCATATAGACATAGTATCATTAAGCATAGATGGCTCGAATAGTACAATACACGATAATTTTAGAAATATCGGCGGTGCATTTGAAAGGACAGTTAATGCGGCAAGGATATTTAGAAAGCTTGGAATAAATTTTATTGTCAACTCGTCTTTTACGAAGAGGAATCAAAACGACATAGAAAATACATATAAATTTGCAAAATCGCTCGGTGCCTCGGCGTGGTATATGTTTATGATAGTGCCGACCGGCAGGGGCGTGAATATCAGCAATGAATTAATATCGAAAGAGGACTATAAAAAAATATTAAAATGGCATTTTTATATGGAATTGGAAGAGAAAGATATATTTGTAAGGCCGACATGTGCTCCTGAATATTATGCTGTGTGCGATATAGAGGCAAGAAAAAATAGTATAGACTATAAAAGACGAAATTTAAGCTTTTCTACAGGCGGTGCAAAAGGATGTATTGCCGGTCAAAATATTGCATTTATAAATTATGAAGGAAATGTTAAACCGTGCAGTTATTTTTTAAGGTATGCTGGAAATATTTTACAAGAAAGTTTTCTTGATATATGGCACAATTCCAAGATATTTAAAGATATGAGAGATTTCTCATCCTATAATAAAAAATGTGCAGCATGCAGATACATAGATGTGTGTGGAGGTTGCAGGGCGCGAGCTGATGCATATTATGGTGATTATTTGGCTATAGATCCGTACTGTTTTCTGTAAAGAACGGCAGACTAATTTTTGTATAAAAAGTTTGAGATTTTAAGCAGTTTTTCCTTTTCTGTCGCATCCCCCAACATTTCAGGCACAGTTTTTATTGGCAGTTTGCTTCTTTGATATAAACTGTTTTTCCATATATGTTGAGAAAGTCTTTTAGAGTTTAAGAATTCGCAGGATTTGCATATATTCTCTGCAAGCAGTTTATTTAAAATATATCCATTTATGGAGATGCCGAAACTTTTTAAGGCATTGCCCAAAGAGAGTGCTTGCTCAACAGGTAGTCTTTCGGGATTTGTTACAATCCATGCCGAGGTGTTGTTTTTCAGCATATCTATTATCTCTTCTGTAAGCTTTCTCCATTTTTTTATAAGATTTAACGGATTTTCACTTTTTATCACACTTTTCAAGGTTATATAGACCTTTTGAGCCTGCGTCAGATGGGTATAAAACAGATATTGAACCTTGAGCAGATTTAATATGGACGCAGTGGGCGCAGTGTCCCATATGATTAAATCATATTGTTTAGATTTTAGAGCAGTAAGAACATAATCCAGCATAAATTCTTCATCTATACCGGGTGCGCCCTCAATATAATCGATTATATTTTTTTCAACCGGCAAAAATGAAGAGAGGACAGCATATATTTCATCTGCAAATTTTTCTCTCCATAACCTTAAAACCGTCTTTCTTGTCAATTCCACGATATCCAAATTTTTTTCTATATGCTCTATTTTATCTTCAAATTTAATATGGAATATATTTTCCAAAGATCCGGAAGGATCGGTGGATACAATAAGCGTTTTTTTGTTCTTGCAAAGAAAAGAGCTGTTGCAACAGACATTGTGGTCTTACCGACGCCGCCTTTGCCTGTGAACATTATGATTTCACTCATAAATATTGTCCATTAAACTTATATCTTATTGAAATTTATTAATAATATTCTGCATATTTTTCGGAACTAATTTATTGACCTTTTTTTGAATCTTTTTCATAAACAGTTCTTTAATGTCCAATTTAATTTTAGGGTGTTTTATATTGCCCTTTATTTTCACATACACAGGCCTTTTTTTGATATCAATTTTCAATTTGGCATCAACCTTTTCACCTTTCATGTCGACAACAGCGTTTTTGGATGTAATATGCGTTAAACGGCTCCGCATATCCAAGTCCGAAGTAATTATATTGTCATTAATATGGCTGATAATATCTGTTTTTTTGTATAGTTCTTTTGTGATATCAAATCTTGCCATATTATGTAGCAAAAATGTCATCTTATTAGGCAGGATGCGTCCGTTGATTAGATGTGTATTCATTACGCCTTTTTTCGTTTTTAAGTTATACGATATATCGCCATTCATAATAGAGCTAAAAATGCGCGGATATTTAAGCATATAAAGAATTTTTTCTAATTTAGCATTTTTGATTGACATATTAATTGATGTGAGCTTAAATTTTCTCATCGTTAGATGATAATCTGTTTTGCTTGATGCAACATCGCTTATGCCGCTGATATTCAATAACTGTTTTGAACCTTTTATATATCCGTTGGTTGAAAATGGTCCTTGCAACTTCATTTTGATCAGTGGGCTTATGTTCTCCAATTTTGCTATCTTTATATCATATTTTGCATCTATGGTTTTACTAAACAGACCGTAGGTTCCCTTAGATGAAACATATGACCCGTTGCCTAAGTTGAGTTTTATCTTAAATGTTGACGGACGTAGACTGAACGTTTCAAGTTTTATTTTTTGGTTTAAATTGGCATTTATCTTCGATTCAATTATGGGTTTCATTATGTTATTGCCCGGTTGGGTA
>CAJXLZ010000101.1 GCA_913056505.1 uncultured Desulfurellaceae bacterium | reverse complement strand
CCTCATCTATATAATCCGGTTTCTTATGCTCTCTATCATAAACAGGAGCAGAGCTCACCATAAATGGCACATTGATCTTTGCCTCCAAATTACCGTTCCAATAAAGCTCTATAAAATTTGATTCTATAACCTCACCGATAACCGTCGCATCAAGTTTCCATTTATCAAAAATCGCTTTTACATCATCCTCTTTGCCCTTTTTTGCAATAATCAACATACGCTCCTGAGATTCGGATAACATAATTTCCTCAGGGGTCATCTTTTCACGCGTAGGTACCCTATCTAAATATAGCCTCAAGCCAACATTTCCCCTGTCCGCCATCTCAAATGCGCTGGATGTTAAACCTGCCGCACCCATATCCTGAATACCTTCAATAATATCTTTATCCATCAACTCCAAGCATGCCTCAAGTAGCAATTTCTCCGTAAATGGATCGCCTACCTGAACAGCCGGGCGCTCTTCCTCGTAGTCTTCATCAAATGAAGCAGAAGCCATTGTTGCACCGTGTATCCCATCTTTGCCTGTTTTTGAACCTACATAAAAAACAGGGTTTCCAATCCCCTTTGCCACACCGAGAAATATTTTATCTTTTTTGCCTATGCCAAATGTGAATGCATTTACCAAATTATTTGTATTGTAGCATTCATCAAAGGTAGTTTGTCCGCCGCACGTTGGCACTCCAACACAGTTGCCGTAATCCCCGACGCCCTTTACCACGCCATTTAGCAAATATTTAGTCTTCGGATAATCAGGATGTCCGAAAAAAAGCGCATCTAAATTTAAAACAGGTCTTGCGCCCATAGTAAATACATCACGCAGTATACCGCCGACGCCCGTTGCCGCACCTTGATATGGCTCTATAAAAGACGGGTGGTTATGAGACTCCATCTTAAATACACCGACAAACCCATCACCTATATCTATAACGCCGGCATTCTCGCCCGGGCCTATCAATACATATTTGCCATCTGTGGGAAATTTTTTCAGGTATATTTTTGATGATTTATATGAACAATGTTCGCTCCACATTGCACCTGCTATGCCAATCTCTATAACTTTTGGATCTCTACCTAACTGTTTTTTTAAAAAATCGTATTCATCCAAGCTTAAGCCTCTTGAAATTATCTCATCCTTGTTAAGCTGCATTATTCCTCCAAGAATTTAAAATTTTACTACAACTATCACACAGTCATATTTTTATCAAGAATAAATATTTGATTTTTTCACGCAAAGCAGTAGAATTTGCATTAATTTGATGTGTAGTTCTAAAGTAAACTATTTAAAAACTATACCAGAATCAGAAAAACCCATATATAAAATATATACAGACGGATCATTTAAGGATAATATTATAGGATATGGGGCAGTTATAATAAACTTACGCACAAACAAAACCGTTAAAATAAGCGGCGCATTGGTATTAAAAAAAGATTCGGAAAGAAAAAATGGGGCTAAAATAGCAGAAATAACAGCAGGCATTACTGCACTGAAAATTATTGATGAAAATGCCGATATTTATATGTTTACCGATTCTTTAGCACTGTATAGTATGTTGTCTTTTAACGGGAAAAAACTCAAATCGAATAGCACCTGCAGAAAATTAAATAAGATATTAATCCACTTTTTGAAACAACATAATGTTACACCATACCGCATTAAGAGATATGGCATAAAAGAAAATAGAATATGCGATTATTTGGCAAGAAATGCCAGGGAAAATCTAAGAAATACCCAAGAATTTGACAGCTTGCTGCTCAGCATAGTTTAAGAGATTACATATTAAGGTTAATATGATTAGAATTTTTGATAGAATAATCAACTGTAGAAATGCAGTTAAAGCCATCAGATTAAATTGGATGACAATAATAAAATATTTCTTCAAATGGCTACCCTTTTCAATTGCTGTCGGGATTGCATCGGGAATAACAGCATCGCTTTTCGATTATCTGCTTGTTGAGATTAATTTTCTTTTTATGAGAAACGATTATATCATATTAATGTTCGCCTTGATTGTAGCGCTTGTAACCGGCTATGTTATAAATTTTTTGCCCGAAACTGCTGGACCCGGTATTAATTTTGTTTTGAAACGTATGGATGATAACGGCGTTATAAGTATAAAAAGTACAATATATAAATTTTTCATAAGCGTATTTGCGCTCTCAGGTGTTTTTATGGCGGGAAGGGAAGGTGTATCTGTTTTTATGGGCGCAGGCATATCATCTTTTTTATCAAGATACTTCGGCATAGGTTCTAAATTCAAAGATTATGCCATATTAATAGGTGCCGGAGCATTTACGGGCGCACTATTGAAAGCACCTTTGGGCGGCGCACTGTTTGCCCTGGAGCTAAAATATGTATCCGACATGGATTACAGACCTTTTGCGCAAACTATAGTTGCATCAATAACAAGTTATACCATTTTTTCTCTTTTAAGGGGATCACACACCTTTATTCAATTATCTCAACAGCCTGTATGGCAATTTTCACACATACCGCATCTTGTTCTGCTGGGCGTATTTGTTTCCTTGATTGTCTATATTTTTGTTCCTATGTTTTATTTTGCAAACTGCGTATCCTCATCAATTAAACCGATATACAGACCGCTTTCCGGAACGCTGGTTGCATTGCCTATTTTGTATGTTCTTCTATCTATACATAATGTGGATTTTCTTTCCCTATCTGTAAATTACGGTGCACTAAGCGATATTTTGCAAAAACCCTTTCCTGTAGTGGAATCGTTTTCTGCAATTTTTCTGATCATATTTTTTAACTCCCTGACAATAGGCTTCGGCATATCCGGTGGCATGATCTTGCCTTCCCTTTTAATAGGAGCACTTGCCGGCAATATATTCGGACATTTTTTCCCCTCTGAACTGCTGGTATTTACTATGGCCGGCATGGGAGCTGCTCTGTCTGCAACGTCCAAAACGCCCCTTGCCGCAATTGTTATAATCACAGAGATGACACATACCGATGTAGTTATTCCTATGACGGCAGCCGTCATCGTAAGTTACATATTGACATTCGGATTAAATATCTACAGCTCCCAAAGCGCTTGCAGAACCAACAGCAAATCTGAAATAAATTTCTAATTTATAACCGACTTAATCGCTTCATTTATATTATCTATTATATCATTTGGCATCATAGCTTCATAACTTACGCCCTTATTGTAAGCCAAATCTGCCGATAAGCCATGCAAAAAAACACCATATCTGCAAGCATCTATTGCCCTATAGCCTTGCGCTAAAAATGACCCTATCATTCCGCTTAAAACATCGCCTGATCCTCCGGCTGCCATACCCTGGTTTCCCGATGTGTTGATATAAATTTTCCCATTCGTGTCTGCAATAATTGTATCTGCCATCTTTAAAACAACAATTGTGTTATACTCCTGCGCAAAATTTCTAATCAGTTCAACTCTGTTTTCTATGATATCCTTTGTAGTTCTGTTAATAAGGCGTGAGAACTCCTTGGGATGGGGCGTTATTACTGTGGGCTTTGTCCTGCTTTTTAACAGATCTGTGTTTCCACTTAAACAATTTAAACCGTCAGCATCTATTACTAAGGGTTTATCTACACTTAATACCTGCTCTGTTATATATCTTGTATCTTCTGTTACGCCCAACCCCATACCAAAACTGACAGCTGTTTTATCTGATATGAAATCCAGTAGATCGCCCGCAGATTCTTTGGATATAAAACCATCTCTGTCTTCAAGGGGATAGCTCATAGCCTCAAGAATATTCGATTCAAATGCAGTGTTGATAGATTTTGGTATGCAGGCGCTAACCAAGCCTGCCCCTGTTTTACATGCAGCGAGGCTCGCCATTATAACAGCACCCGATTTCCCCAAAGAACCACCAACCACAGATAGATGTCCAAAAATGCCTTTATGCGATGTTATATTCCTTTTTTTCAGTATGATATCATCCTTCGTTATTGCATAAAAATCCGACTCAAAATTATCTATTATATATCTCGGCGTCGATATATCCACAACCTTGACATTGCCTGCATATTTCCTGCCCGGATACAAAAAATGACCCGGCTTTGCTAAAGCAAATGTCGGAGTTAAATCGGCTTTTACTGCTGTACCCATTATTTTTCCCGAGTTAGCTGCTATGCCCGAAGGTATATCAAGGCTCACAACAAACGCTTTTGAACTGTTAATCCTATCTATTGCATCTTTAAATTTTCCTTCAACATTTCTTGAAAGACCTGTCCCAAATATGCCGTCTATAATTAGATCGCAATTTTGGATAAGATCGTTATTGTAATCCTCATCCGTATAAACAAACTTATATGGTATATTCATACTGCTTATTATATTAAAATTAACCCCAAGGTTGCCCTGCAGCCTATCTTTATATCCTAACATATAGACAAATACATTTGCCCTATTGTTATATAGATGCCTTGCCAATGCCAATGAATCGCCG
>CAJXLZ010000100.1 GCA_913056505.1 uncultured Desulfurellaceae bacterium | reverse complement strand
TAGCGCCCATCGCCGGATATACGGATAAACCGTTTAGGAGAATAGCCAAAGAGTTTGGAGCCGCTTTAACTTACAGCGAATTAATTTCCTCAAATGCAATTTATCACAATAATAAAAAAACCTATAAACTAATAGAAAAAAATGATAATGAATACCCATTTTCTATACAGCTGTTTGGATATGACGCCGATATTTTTCTCTATGCTGCACAAAGTATAGAAGAATATTGTGATTGTATAGATATTAATGCAGGATGCCCCGTTAATAAGGTTGTAAAAAATTTTTCCGGGTCATATTTGCTAAAAGATGAGAGGCGATTATTTGCAATAATTGATAAACTCAAAAAACATCTTAAAGTTCCTATAAGCGTTAAATTAAGGAAAGGCTTTTCTAATAATGAAATAAACAGCATAGCTTTTTATAAGGAGTTGGAGAATAGGGGTATTGACTGGATTACAATACATGGGCGCACCAAAGAACAGTATTTTTCAGGCAATGTGGATTATGGTCATATTAGAGATGTTAAAAACGCACTTAATATTCCAGTTATTGCAAATGGCGGATTAGATTCCTACAAAAAGATAGAACAGGTAAGATATATAACACATTGTAATTTCTTTATGATAGGCCAAGCTGCCTTACATAAACCATATATCTTTGAAGATATGATTAATAAAAAAGATTCTGAAAGATCGTACAGTTTTCTCATCAACTTAATGAAAAAACACCTATTCTATATGGAAGAATATTACAGGGAGAATGCGGTTAAACTGTTCAGAAAATTCTTTCACAGATATGTAAAGGGATTTAAAAATGCCAAATATCTAAATCTAAAAATGAATGAATGCAACAACTTAAAAGATGCGCTTGATACTATTGAGATGCTGCAAGCTTAAATGACTCTTGCAAATATATATTATTTACAAAGACGGTTTGGGGTATCTTAAACAGTCTATTATTTTTAAACGCAAAAAATATGTGTTGAGGATTAGTGCTTAAACCTGCAACAACCTCTGCTATTTCACTGCCTTCTCTATTTTTATAAATATTTATAACCTTAAAAATAATACTATTTTTTATAATGAAACGACTATTGACAACTACAGGAAATTCAAGCCTATTCATATCTAAATCCGGTGATTTGACCAATTTAACAAAATCAACATTGTAAATTGTGCGTCCATACTTAACCCATTTTTTTTCATATTTTGTATTTACCATATTACGGCTCAAATTTATTGAAAACTTATGTTTATTTGCAAGTTCTTTCTGCATACTTAATATTATGGATGATACAACGGCAAATGGGTAGTTATCGGTTACTATATTAATCTCTCCTCCTATCTTCAATATACGCACAATTGAAGTTGCAGTATGCGGCGTAAGTATCGAATGTTTAAGCCTGCGTATCTTAAACCACGGCTCGGGGAAATTTATATAAACATTATCAATGGAGTTGCTTTTGAATAGGTCAATAACCATTTTTGCATCGTACTTAATCAATTTTACATTATTTAATCCCTCTTTGACAATCCTCCGCTCTGCTATTTGAAAATCTTTACTTAAAATTTCAAAACCTATAAAATTTGCATCTAGGTTATGTTTTGCCTGATGTGTTATAAATTCACCGCTGCCAATACCTATTTCAACCTTTATGGGGTTACTATTTTTAAATAATAAAGATAAGTTACTAATATTCGGTAATGCAGCATTCTTTATTTCATAACCCTTAGGCGTATCCAAAGATGTTTGATGTAAATTATGAGAAGATACATAGCCATCTATCTGACTTGCTAGATCTTCAGCAAATTCCAGCAATTTAAACTTGATACGGTTTGTAATTTTCGGTTTCGTCGTTTTATCTATCTTTACAATTATGCCGTCTTTTTTGTTGTACAACCTCAGAAAAAAATGTTCATCATCAACCGAGAATGGCATAATCGCAGATGTCTTGAAAAAATATAGATCATAACAGCTATCTATATCAAATATAGTTTTTTTAGTAATTATTTTCGCATGAGGCATAATTTAAATGGCTCAGATCTAAATTCTCCAATTTTATTCAGTTACTACTAAAAAAACTGATCTGAAACTGAAAAATTTAGAACCTACACCAAAATGTCTATCTATTTTGGCCTTTTACCATACCCATAACCTTCATAGGCAAACCCCATATATGACAGAATGCTTCGCCCTCTTTATGGACAAAAGTGTCTGTAGGATCATATGTTGCAAGTTCCTTATTATATATGGAATATGGCGATTTTCTTGCAACCGCTACAGCATTGCCTTTATAAAGTTTAAGTTTAACCTCGCCTGTAGCAGTTTCGTTAAGTTTTTTACTTAGCTCATCCATTGCTTCCCTCAAAGGATGAAACCAATAGCCATAGTAAACAAGCTCTGCATATTTTATTGACAGAGTCTCAACCATATGCAGTGTTTCCCTGTCCCATACCAACTCATTAATGCCCTTTTTAGCCGCAAGTAGAGCAAATGCTCCTGGCGCTTCATAGATTTCTCTTGATTTTATACCTACAAGTCTATTCTCAACAACATCTACCCTTCCAACTCCATGCTTTCCGGCTATCGTATTCATTGCAGCCACAAGTTCCACTATATTCATAGCTTTGCCGTTCAAAGCAACAGGCTTGCCAGATTCAAAATTAATTGTGACATATTCAGGTTCATTGGGTGCATTTTCGGGTGATGTTGTAAATGAATAAATATCTTCGGTAGCCTCAAAATAGGGATCTTCTAATGGTCCTGCCTCAACAGATAATCCCCATATGTTCCTATCAATAGAATAGGGTTTAGCCTTGGTTATAGGCACATCTATATTGTATTTTTTTGCATATTCTATCTCATCATCCCTTGACTTTAACTCCCATTCGCGCACAGGTGCTAAGACCTTTATATCGGGAGCAAGAGCAGCGGCAGAAACATCAAACCTTACCTGGTCATTGCCTTTGCCTGTTGAACCGTGCGCTATCGCATCTGCATTTTCCTCTCTTGCAATTTCAATCAATCGTTTTGTAATAAGCGGCCTTCCCAAAGCTGTTGCAAGCGGATATTGATTTTCGTATAAAGCGCTAAATCTTAGTGCGCCCATTACATATTCATTTAAAAATTCTTCACGTAGATCTTCTACATAAGCTTTTACAGCGCCAACCTTCAAAGCCTTTTTCTTTATAGGCTCCAACTCTTCATTTTGTCCCAAATCAGCAGTGTATGTTATAACCTCGCATCCATAATTATCCTGCAGCCATTTAACAATAACAGATGTATCCAATCCACCCGAATAGGCTAATACAACCTTTTTTACAGACATTTACTTCACCTCTTGTAATAATTTTATCAATACCGCCATTTGGGCATAGGTTCTATTTTCCGCCTCATCAACAACAACAGAGTGCTCACCGTCAATAATATCTGCGGTGACCTCTTCTGACCTGTGCGCAGGCAGGCAATGCATAAAAATATAATCCTTATTTGCATATTTAACAAGTTCTTTATTGACTTGAAAGGGATTGAGCATCTTAAATTTACTTTCCCTCACATTTTCGTCATCCCCCATACTCATCCACACATCCGTGTAGATGACATCGGCATCTTTAACTGCCGAATAGGCGTTATTCGTTATATTCAATTGAGCATTGGATTGGTGTGCAAAATACAATGCCCTTTGAAGCACAGAACCTGATACAGACAGATCATCAGGACATCCTATTGTAAGATTTAAACCTAAAATACCGGCAGCAATCAGCCATGAATTTGCTATATTATTACCATCGCCGACATAAGCTATTTTTAGTCCGTCTATTCTTCCAAAATGCTCCTTTATAGTCAATAGATCCGATAATATCTGGCATGGATGTAACAGATTAGTTAGACCGTTAATAACAGGCACTGCAGCCGCATTTGCAAACTCTTCAATGCGTGCGTGCTCAAATGTTCTTATCATTATAGCATCAACATAGCGTGATATAATTTTGGCTGTATCCGATATACTTTCACCTCTACCCAATTGAATATCTTTAGATGATAAAAATACAGCATCTCCCCCGAGACGTTTTATGCCCGTTTCAAATGATAGCCGTGTTCGCGTTGAGGATTTTTCAAATATCATACCCAAAATCTTATCCTTTAGTGGTTTATAATTGCTGTCATTCTTCATCTTAAATTTAACTAATTGCGCAAAATCAATCATCTCAAGCAACTCCGCAGCCGTAAAATCCATTAAACTCAAACAATTTCTACTCATTTTATCTCCCTCAATGCGCCTGAAAACATAACCTTTTTAAATTCATCAGATCTGCAACACCCGCTATCGTCGTGCCGAAAAATATAACAATCCTATTCTTGTTACTTTGTTTAGACACTTCAATTATTCTGTCGATTGTACCATTTACAATAGTTGAACCTGTTGAAAGCGCCAAAAAATTAT
>CAJXLZ010000099.1 GCA_913056505.1 uncultured Desulfurellaceae bacterium | reverse complement strand
GTAGGCTTATTGATGTTGGCGTGATAGAGAAAGATGTCCCTACTGTTGGAACTGTTGGTGAACTGATACAGTTGGCTGATAGTATGGTTTCAGTTGAGGACAGATTTGTATACGACTGTTATGTCGGTAGTATAAAGAGAAGCCTGAAGTGTTTTGAGTATAAGATGACTCAGGCAGAAGTAGAAGAAATAAATGAGTTAGATAAATGGATAGAGACGATAAAGAGATAGAGTATGCACCTATAACTATTGCTGCTTTGGGTTTTAATAAACATCTTATGCCTGATGTTGTTAATTCATTCGGTTATCTGTTTGACATAAATGCAATTGAGGATACCATAGGCGTTCTTTTTGATTCGAGTATTTTTGATTATAGGGCTGATAAGAATAAACTCTTAGTTAGGGTCATAATCGGTGGAGCGATGAGAAAAAACAGCGCTTATAAGGATAATATTATAGAGGTGGCGGTAAGGGAGTTGCAGCGCAGTGCGGGAATTTTTGCACCATTTGAATATGCAAAAATCATAAGACATAGATATGCCATACCCCAATATGGTTTAGAGCATAAGGATATTTTGGAAAATATAAATAGATTTGAGACTGAAAATCCAGGGTTATTAATTACGGGTAATGCATTTTACGGCGTTAGCCTGAATGATTGCGTAAAATCTTCATACAATATATTGGAGAGGATAAAACATTTATAAGAATATGAAAGAAGATATTAATCTTTTTTCAAACAATTTTTCAACATCAAAAATACCGCAAGAACCCGGCGTTTACATAATAAAATCCAAATACAATGAAATTTTATATGTGGGCAAGGCAAAGATTTTAAGAAATAGAATAAAATCTTATCTAAATCGTAATAATTTGGGATTTTTTAAACAATCTATGATGAGGGAAGCAGAAAACGTTGAGTTTATTATTACAAAATCGGAGCTTGAAGCGCTTCTTTTAGAATCGAATCTTATCAAAGAACACAGACCGCCGTATAATATAATTTTAAGGGATGATAAGAGTTATCCCTATCTGCGCATAACAATGCATGAAAAATATCCACGCGTTATGGTGGCGCGCGGCATTAAAAATAGGCGCGATTTTTATTTTGGTCCTGTAACGCCTGTTAAAAAATTAAAGTTTTTAATAAAAACCCTTAAATCGACCTACAAGGTAGCCCAGAAAAACGATAAAAGCTGCCAAAGTTATCATAAGCCGTGCATATACTATCAAATGGGCAGGTGTTCTGCGCCGTGTGCACATAAAATATCCAAAGAAGAGTACGATAGACTTATTAGCGAGATAAAGCATACCTTATCAAATCCCAAAGGGTTAAAAAGCAGGCTGAAACAGCAGTTAGAGATACTTTCAAAAAATGAGCAGTATGAAGAGGCCATAGATGTAAGGAATAGATTGCAGGTTTTGGAGCTGTTGCAAGATAAACAGGTCGCGAGTGAATTTAACGAGGATTTTTTAGACGCTGTTGCATTTGCCGAGGAAGATAACATAATTTGCGCATATATATTAAACATACGATTTTCAAATATGACGGGTAATAGAAATTATTTTTTCTACAATACTGTTTTGGATAGCGATTTTTCCGAAAATTTTCTTATGCAGTACTATTCATACGGCAAGGAGATTATACCGGATATTATTTTAACATATGGTATAAATGATAGTGAGCTGATCGAAAAAGCATTGAGCAGAGAAAAACATGTCAAGGTTGTTGTTCCCCAAAGGGGCAAAAAGAAGCGACTTTTGGATATTGCACAAAAAAATGCACAGATTGCACTCAAAAACTATATGCACTACATCAAAAACAGCGTAGACAACCTTAAAAAACTGCAAAATACACTCAAGCTTAATACTGTTCCTTATGTAATAGATGTTATAGATATATCCCATATCAGTTTTACCAATGTAGTTGCGGGGGTTATTAGATATGAGATAGGCGGATTTAACAAGGATATGTATAGGCGATATGCGCTTAAATCAAAATATGAAAGCGATGCTATGCAGGAGGCTGCATCAAGACATATTGAGCTGCTGGTAAAAACAAAAAAGGTGCTCCCGGATTTAATCTTAACAGACGGTGGTATTATACAGGCAAATGCGGTTTATAATGTAACGGGCATAACAACACTTGGTATAGCAAAGGAGAAACAATCAGGCAGAACAGTCCGTAGCAAAGGGGAGGTTGAAGATAGCATCTATTATTGCGGCGAGAAGGTTGATATAGACGATAATCTGCTGCAATTTTTACAGAAAATGCGTGATGAAGCACATAGGTTTGCCGTGTCATACCATAGAAAAAAAAGGGAACAATATGTGATAGCGAGTGTGCTTGATAGGGTGAAGTTTATTGGAGAAAAACGCAAGAAAGCCTTGTTTGAACACTTCGGCAGTATTGAAAATATAAAAGATGCATCAATAGAGGAGCTATCATCAATAAATGGTATAAGCAGAAAAATGGCACTTTCTATAAAAGAAAAGCTGAAAAACTATTAGATTGAGCCTAAAATAGAATAATATTTTGTTTCTTCAACTGTTTTTACAAGCGAATAAAGCATTTTATTAACCGGAGTATCAACATTGAACTGTTCTGCCAATTTTACAACATATCCGTTTATATAATCAATTTCCGTCTTTTTGCCCTTTCTTAAATCTACTCCAACGCTTGTGAACCACTCTTTCGGTTTGAAGCTCATTAGATGGTCAAACACCTCCTTTGATAATGAATCCACATCAAAAGAAAGGGATAGGTGCTTGGCAACGTTGGCAATTTCTTTTAATGCTCTATCTACAATCC
The DNA here is from genome assembly GCA_913056505.1 of uncultured Desulfurellaceae bacterium. GTDB lineage: Bacteria > Campylobacterota_A > Desulfurellia > Desulfurellales > Hippeaceae > CAJXLZ01. Next base: position 1,656 of record CAJXLZ010000099.1, on the reverse strand, counting down.
ATTTATTGTACTTATATTCCAAATCTTTAGTGCCGGTCAAACTATTAAGAACCGCGCCTGCGCAATAAAACATAAATTTATGCCATTTGTCCTTCATAATATCTTGAGAAAACATTGAATTTATACCCGATTTTAAAAATATATCGTGTAGAATATGAGCATCCTGCTTGGCATTTTGACTTATAAAACCAATATTTAATCCGTAGTGAAAAAATTCTTCTATGGTGTTGTTATTTAAAATTCTTGAGCCTATCATAACACTTAATGGAATGGCATTTTCCGAACCGAATATATTCTTAATGCACTCCTCTGCATAGACGCCGTTTTGAATGGTGGCAATCTTCGTTTTTTCATAATATTTTTTTAAATTGTTGCATGCAATGTCAACATCGAACGATTTTACAGCAAGGATAATAAAATCCGGATTAAAATCAATGGCTGACAGATCACTATAACATTTAATATATGCCGTTTCTTCTTTATCGTCTTTAATGACTTTTAAATGTTTTTCATTGATTGAATCCGCATATCTCTTTCTTGTTATGACGGCAACACTGTTCTGTTTTGATAAATAGGACGCAAACAAAAGCCCCAGTGCGCCCGCTCCGTAGACCAATATCTTCATATCTTTAAACCAGCATCTATCTTTTTATCTAAATATTTTATTAAACAATCGGGTGATATTTCCACCAAAAATCCTCTCTGTCCGCCGTTTATTGCTATTACGTCCAATGTAAAGATATCCTCTTGGTAAATACGGGCATCTTTTTCTTTGTTATTACATTGCCATATTAACAAAAAAAATAGTAAAGTAAATATAATTTATTGGGATTTTTATCTGTAATGTGGCACAATTGTAGCAAATTAAAGTTTAGGAGGGTTAAAAAATGGATTTTTTGGAAGTATCTAAAAAGGTAAGCGAGATTGAAGCATCTGCTATTCATAAGATGTCAGCTTTGGCTGCTCAGATACCTGATGCTGTTGCGCTATCCTGGGCAAGACCTGATTCACCCACTCCGAAACATATAAATGATGCAGCTATTGAGGCAATAAATAAGGATTTAACAAGCAGATATTCCCCGCCTCCCGGATTGATGAAGCTTAGGCATGCCGTGACCGAAAAATTAAAGCGGGACAATAACATAGAAGCTAGCCCTGAAGAGGTGCTCATAACCACAGGTTCAATTGAGGGTATTTTTGCCGCAGTATTGGCACTTGTTAATCCCGGTGATGAAGTGATTATGCCGTCATACACTTTTGTAAGTACCGCAAATGCTTTTGTATTAAGAGGTGCTAAAATAGTATTTGTAGATATTCGACCTGATACTATGAATATAGATGAAACAAAGATAGAACAAGCAATTACAGATAAAACAAAAGCAATTGTACCAGTACATTATGCTGGGATAGGATGCGAAATGGATACCATTATAGATATTGCAAATCGTTATAATCTTTTTGTAATAGAAGATGCAGCACAAGGAATGATGAGTAGTTATAAAGGTAGGCCATTAGGGACTATAGGGCATTTAGGTGCATATAGTTTTCATGAAACAAAAAACTATACAAGTGCTGGTGAGGGTGGACTCTTACTAGTCAATGATGATAAATTTAAAGATAGAGCAGAGATTACAAGAGAAAAAGGAACAAATAGAA
>CAJXLZ010000098.1 GCA_913056505.1 uncultured Desulfurellaceae bacterium | reverse complement strand
GGTTAACGAACTTGTGGAGTTTGAAAATGGAACCAAAGGAATGGCTCTAAACTTAGAAGAGGACAATGTTGGCGTTATAGTGCTGGGTGAGTATGAAAATATAAAAGAGGGTGATAAAGTTAAAAGAACCAAGAAGATATCCGAGGTGCCTGTTGGTGAAGCACTTGTGGGAAGGGTTGTAAATGCAATAGGAGAGCCTATAGATGGAAAAGGATCGATCACAAGCGAGCACCATAGAAGAATAGAAATTAAAGCCCCGGGTATAGTTCAAAGACAGCCTGTTAGTGAACCTCTGCAAACCGGTTTAAAAGCAATTGATGCTATGATACCTATAGGAAGAGGGCAGAGGGAGTTGATAATAGGCGATAGACAGATAGGCAAAACACAAATTGCGCTTGATACCATAATAAATCAAAAAGAAACTGATGTTTACTGCATTTATGTTGCCATAGGTCAGAAGCGCTCAAGCGTAGCACGCATACAGGCACAACTAGAGGAAGCCGGAGCAATGGAGTATACAACGATTGTTGCTGCTACAGCATCTGATCCTGCAGCTTTGCAGTATATTGCACCTTACGCAGGTGTTACTATGGGGGAATATTTTAGGGACAACGGCAAACATGCATTAATTATCTATGATGATTTAAGTAAACATGCACAGGCATACAGACAAGTTTCATTGCTTTTACGCAGACCACCGGGAAGAGAAGCATACCCCGGTGATGTATTCTATCTTCACTCAAGATTGTTGGAGCGTGCTGCTAAATTATCAGATGCATTAGGCGGGGGATCTTTAACTGCTTTACCTATCATTGAGACACAAGCGGGTGATGTTTCTGCTTATATTCCTACAAACGTTATATCTATAACAGATGGTCAAATATATTTGGAAACCGATCTGTTCTATGCTGGTATAAGACCTGCTGTTAATGCTGGTATTTCCGTTTCAAGGGTTGGAGGGGCAGCTCAAATAAAAGCTATGAAACAGGTAGCAGGCAGTCTAAGGCTCGCACTTGCTCAATATAGGGAATTGGCTGCGTTTGCACAGTTTGGAAGTGATTTGGATAAGACAACATTGAAGCAACTGAATAGAGGGGCAAGATTGACAGAAGTATTAAAGCAGCCGGCTTTTCAACCACTTTCTGTAGAAAAAGAGATAGTAATTATTTATGCGGGTAATGAGGGATTTCTGGATGATATTGATCCTGCTTCAATAAAAAAGTATGAAATAGAGTTGTATAAGTTTTTAGAGGCCCAGCATCAGGATATTCTTGACGAGCTCAAAGAAAAGAAGAAGATTGATGATGATGTTAAATTAAAATTGGATAAAGCATTGGAAGATTTTAAAAAAATATTTAAATCTTAAAGCGGGTATATTATGGCTGTTAGTACAAAAGACATTAAGAGAAAAATAGGCAGTATACAGAAAACGCAACAAATTACACGTACCATGAAGATGGTTGCGGCTGCCAAATTGAAAAAGGTTCAAGATACCACGATGCAATTTAGGCCATATATGATGAGGTTAGAGCAAGTAACATCTGCTTTGGTATCATCTGCATCGCCGAGGGAACATCCGCTTATGCTATTTAGAGATGTAAAAAATGTAGATGTGGTTGTTATTACTTCTGACAGAGGTTTATGTGGCGCATTTAACCACAACGTTTTAAAAGAAACAGAAAATTTTATAGATAGTAAACTTGACGGTAAGAATGTTAATTTGACAATTATAGGTAAAAATGGCTATAATTATTTTAAGTTTAGAGGCGTAAAGCCGAAAAATGTTTATTTAAACATCTCAAAAGATAAACCAAAGCATTCTAAGGCTATAGAAATAGCAGATAAGCTTATTGAAAATTATATAGGAGAAAGTACAGACGAAGTATATATCGTATATAACTCTTTTGTAAATACTCTACTTCAAAAGACTAAGATTAAAAGAATTCTACCGGTAGCTTTTGAAAATTCTGTGAACTTAGAAAATATTGTTGAAAGATTTTCATTTGAGCCAAGCAAGGAAGATGTTTTGAATAAACTGTTGCCGAAATATGTGCATATCAATATGTATGATGCAATGTTGGAATCTCTAACGGGGGAATATGCAGCTCGGATGACTGCTATGGATGCCGCGACAAATAATGCAAACAATATGGTCAATAAACTTACATTGGAATTTAACAAAGCAAGACAAGCAGCTATTACAAGAGAGCTAATAGAAATTACAACAAGCATAGAAGCTATGAAATAAAAGGGGAATATAAGGAGTTTGTATATGGAAGAAAAAGGAAAAATTATTCAGGTTATAGGAGCGGTGGTTGATGTTGAATTTGAAACTGGATCTTTACCCGCTATATACACCGCATTAAAAATTCCAAAAGAATCTATAGAGGGTGCAACATCAGATTTAATACTCGAGGTATCGCAGCATTTGGGAGAAAGAAGGGTGAGAACTATAGCTATGGATTCTACAGATGGGTTAGTGAGAGGCATGGAGGTTATAAACACGAATGATTATATAACAACGCCGGTAGGCGAACCCGTGCTGGGAAGAATTATGAATGTTGTAGGTGAACCTGTAGATGAGATGGGAAAAATAGAGGCAGATGTGAGATGGCCTATTCACAGAGATGCCCCGCCTTTGGAAGAACAAGCTATATCAAGTAATATGTTTGAAACCGGCATCAAAGTTATTGACCTTCTCTGTCCATATTCGAAAGGAGGAAAGACCGGTTTATTCGGGGGAGCAGGGGTTGGTAAAACTGTTCTTATTATGGAGCTAATACATAATGTTGCTATGCATCATGGCGGATATTCGGTATTTTGCGGTGTCGGCGAAAGGACAAGAGAGGGCAACGATTTATGGAATGAGATGAAAGAATCTGGTGTTTTGGATAAAGCGGCTTTAATATATGGACAGATGAATGAACCGCCTGGCGCCAGGGCAAGGGTTGGCTTAACGGGATTAACCGTGGCTGAGTATTTTAGAGATGAGAAAAATCTCGATGTTTTGGTTTTTATAGATAATATATTTAGATTTACACAGGCGGGAAGTGAGGTTTCAGCATTATTGGGAAGGATACCTTCTGCTGTTGGATACCAGCCTACATTAGGCACCGATATGGGCGATTTGCAGGAACGTATTACATCTACAAAAAATGGATCAATTACATCCGTGCAGGCAATTTATGTGCCGGCAGATGACTTAACAGACCCTGCACCTGCAACAACATTTTCGCATCTTGATGCGACGACGGTTTTGTCAAGAAAGCTGACAGAGCTGGGCATATATCCTGCTGTTGATCCGCTTGATTCGACATCAAGAATATTGAGCGCAGATGTTGTTGGAGATGAACATTATGCTGTAGCAAGAAATGTCCAGGAGATTTTACAAAGATATAAAGAGCTTCAAGATATTATCGCAATATTAGGAATGGAAGAGCTAAGTGAGGAAGATAAACTTATAGTTAGCAGGGCAAGAAAAATTCAGAGATTCCTATCTCAGCCTTTCTTTGTCGCGGAACAATTTACCGGAATGAGCGGGAAATATGTCAGCGTAAAAGATACTATCAAAGGATTTAAGGATTTGATAGATGGCAAATATGATGATGTACCTGAACAAGCATTTTACCTTGTTGGGACAATAGAAGATGCTTTAGCAAAAGCAAAAACTCTAACTTAGGAGACTAAATATGGCAAAAATGCAATGCGTTATTGTTTCTCCTGAGGAAGAAATATTTAACAAAGAGATAGATTATATAGATGCCCCGGGTATTAGCGGTGAATTTGGTGTACTTGAGGGGCATGAGCCATTTATAACGATACTTCAGATAGGCATAGTAAAAGTTAAGAATGGTGAAAACAACATGCAATCTTTTCTCGTAATAGGCGGATATTTTCAAGTTGAAAAAAATAAAATTATAGTTATTGCAGATGAGGTATACACAAAGGAAAATGTTAATTTGGAATATGCTCAACAAAAAGCGGATGAATTCAAAAATAAATTGGATGCTTTAAAATTTACAGATGAAAATTATGATAAGATAAAGGAGCAATATAATAAATATAAGTATATGCTTAAATTAGCTTCGTAGGTGGTTAGGTGATTGTGCGATGAGTAATTATTTCGGTTTTGAACATATAGGATCTATTGCTATATTTGTTCTTATTATTTTAGGTATAATGTCTGTGGCATCCTGGACTCTAATCATATATAAATGGATATCGTTGGGATCAATATCAAAGAAAAACAGGAGATTCTTAAATTATTTTATACAGAATCCGGACAAAACCGATAGCTTAGAAAGAGTGGCACAGTCGAATGAATCTTTGGTTTCCAATATATATATATTGGATCAAAAATCATATGCATCAGCGGCTACATTTTTAGATAGAATGACAAAAAGTATGGAATCAGGATTTTCCTGGATATCTTCCATAGGAGCAACGTCGCCGTTTATAGGCTTGTTTGGTACAGTATGGGGAATTATAAACGC
>CAJXLZ010000097.1 GCA_913056505.1 uncultured Desulfurellaceae bacterium | reverse complement strand
TGCATTACAACTCGCCGAGAAGAGATGAACCATTTGTTCCGGTTAACTGTGGTGCTATTCCTGCTGAGCTATTGGAAAGCGAATTATTTGGACACGAAAAAGGTTCGTTTACAGGAGCTATATCTCAAAAAATAGGGAAATTTGAACAAGCTTCAGGTGGAACTATTTTTCTAGATGAAATTGGAGATATGCCTATTGGACTCCAATCTAAAATGTTAAGATTTCTTGAAAGTTCAAATGTTAGAAGGTTGGGAGGAAATACGCTAAAAAAAGTAGATGCACGTGTTATATCGGCAACAAATAAGGATTTAAAAACTCTTGTAGATTCTAAAAAATTCAGGCCGGATCTATTTTATAGGATTTCAACTTTTTCAATAGAACTGCCTCCTCTGCGGAATAGAAAGGAAGATATACCTGTTTTGGCAAAACATATTTTAAAGAATATTAGCAGCGAAAGGGGGGTATCCTACACGCTTTCATCTGGAGCATTAAAAGCGCTGTTGCTGTACGATTATCCCGGAAATGTGAGAGAAATGAAAAATATACTAATATCGGCAGCCGTGATGAGTGATGGTGTAATAATGTATGAAAATTTGCCGGATTATGTGAAGTTTGGTAATGAGGATACTCTTTTAAATCTTGAAGATAAAATTTCTAATTATGAAAAGAAGCTTATTGCTGACGCAATGCGTAAAAGTGGCGGTGTAAAAACAAAAGCTGCGGAGATGCTTGGGATAACATTTCGCTCATTGAGATATAAGCTTGATAAATACGGTATAGGAAAATAGCAGAAGTGTTCAACTAAAACCGGGACGGCACGCGGGCTTTATGTTTTAAATAGGTTCTTTCAATAAACTCACTGTACATCATTTTACAGATCGACTTCTGCGGCGACATTTATTGTGAATACGAAAAGAATATGGAAGAGCCATTAAAAAAGGCTTGATAGACATATGATTCACAGTGGACACATTTAAAATATCCCAATATAATTGAAAGTTTGTGCATTTTGGGTTATTATTTTGTCTGAGGTTAATAAATATGGATATTGCATACGAAAATTTATGGGTTCATTTCATCATAGTTTTCTTAGCAGGTTTGCTTATAGGTTTGGAATTGAGAGAGTACCGTATGCATCAGGAAGAAGAGTCCAAAATTTATATAGGCGACACGCGGACATATACATTTCTATCTATGTTGGGATATATACTTTATGTATTAGATACAAAATTTACACTTTATATATTAGGAGGAATAGGATTTATACTGATATATGCCATTTTCTATCACTATAAATTAACAAAAGAAAAAACTCATATCTTAGGGTTGTTGATAGGTTTGATAGTGTACAGTTTTGGGCCTATGGTTGAGATTTTACCGCTATGGTTTATAGCTATGGTGCTTGTGTCTGTCATCTTTGTATTAAATATAAGAACGAGTCTATATAAGGTCACGGCATCTGTTAAAAAGGGTGAAATATTAACATTATCAAAATTGATTCTGCTTACTGCGGTAATTTTGCCATTATTATCGCACAAACAGATATCTGAGTTTGTCCCTATATCGCCTTTTAAGATTTGGCTTGCCGTTGTTGTTGTGTCGACTATTTCATATATAGGATATATTTTGCAGCGTTACATCTTTCCAAACAAAGGATATATATTAACCGGCATTTTGGGCGGCGTATATTCAAGCACTGCAACAACAATTGTTTTATCCAAAAAATCCAAGCATAGATATGGTTTAAGCCATATCTTTTCCTCTTCCATAATTTTAGCAACTGGAATGATGTATCTTAGACTGTTATTAATAGTAGCGGTGCTTAAATTTTCAATAGTTAGATTCATTGCGATTCCATGCATAGGATTTTTTTTATTTAGCGCGGCTATAGCCATAATAATATATAAAGGTTATAAAAGGCCGATCAACAATATGTCTAACGACCCGCAACGCACAAATCCGTTAGAGCTTAAAGTTGCATTTTTAGTTGCGTTGTTATTCATAGCTATGACCATAATTACGCAATATTTCACAACTCATTTTGGAAAAGAAGGATTGGGTGTTTTATCTTTTGTGGTAGGATTTTCCGATGTCGACCCTTTTGTTTTATCTGTAATCAACGGCGATTATAATATAAGCAATCAACTAATATCTGCTGCAGTTTTAATTGCAGCAGGCAGCAATGATCTGTTAAAAGCGTCTATTTCACTTATTTTTTCAGATAAAAAGACAGGTATAATTAGTTTTTTATCGTTAATATTTATAGCACTATCCACCATAGCTTACGGAATATATTTAATGTAAACATAAAATTACTATAAAACTATATTGATATACTTTTGCTATTCTCATCTGTAACAATATATATTCAAAAAAGTATATATTGTTATTGCCTAATCGCTTTTTTTTCTTGCAATAAATTCGCACTGTTCTCCACCGTGGGCTATAGTTTGAACTTCTTCTATATCCATGGTTTCATTTGTAAGCATTTGGGCAAAACCCAGCATTAATCCTGCCGTGACATTACAAAAGCCCTTTGTTTTGGAATATGGCAAGAAATGACATTCATGCAGGATAAATCTATATTCTCCGTTATCTTTTTTTTCTATTTCAAATAGAGGCCCTCCTTTGCTTGCTATAATCTTGGGAAGCGTATCTATTTTTTCCTGTTCTGTAGCGTTTTGCATCATAGATAAATCTATGCCCAAAGCCTTCATCATTTCCGGAGGTATTTTTTTTGAGAGAATTCTCCTCAAAACCTTATGTCCTTGCTTTCCTGCAAAATAGTCTATAGACTCTATCAATCCTGACATAACCATAGCAGCATATTTATAACATATATGTTCCATTACGCACTTTGTGTCGACGTTTTCACACACCAACTCATCACTATTTTCCATATCATCCTCTTTAATTTTATTATATATATTTTGTACAAAACGCGGTATTATTTTCAATATGTTTTTACATTATAAAAGTGTTTTTATCTCTTTTGCTGTGTTTTTTACATATAAGTATGTTAATCCAAGTTTAGCAGAAGAATCTGTTAAAACGATTAACACCGCTTCTTTGCCTGCAGATGTTAATATAATATATCCTTTATCACCTTTTACAGTAACCTGTTCAGGTGTACCCTTCTCCAGTTCTTCCACAGCTCTTTCTCCCAATGACAGCAATGCTGCAGACATAGCAGAAATTTTGTCCTCATCAAGGCGCGCAGACAATACACTTTCAATCATTAAGCCGTCTGAACTTATTAAAGCGGATCCTTCTATATGAGGATCTGACCCATTAAGATTAGTTAAAAGCTCATTAATTTGATTTACTTTCATAAAAACTTCCTCCCATTATTTTTTATTTCCACTTAGATAGTAATAAACAACAATATATAATATGTCAAGATCAATTCTTAAATCCTATTCTTAGCGCCCCCCAATGTTTATTGTTAATATATATCGGGGAAGAAATGTCATACATTAAACACCTATATCTCTAGGGTAGGGCAGCAATAGAATTGGATTAGTATTTTTTACTGCAGAGATTCCAGTATAATCATTAAATATTCTCATAGAACGGTTACCGATCAAATCTGCTTTGTAATCTCCTGTAAGCGGTTTATCATATATAGAATTGTGTGCCGGCAGATAGCCATTATCATCTACTAAAACTGCGTAAATAAATTTTTTATTTATTGATAATATACTATCTTCTACGGGTTGAATGTAATTTTTTGCAAAATCTGTAAATTTTGTTTTATATTTTTTAGGATCTGTATTTGGCACCTCTACATAATTTCTATCCCATAATGCCTCTTCGCTGATTTTGGAATCTTTTATTGCATTTGACATTATATCTTCTATCTTATCTGCTGATTTATGGAGAATATCACAGATTGCTTTAAAATTCTCATCCTCTTCTATATCGAATGTTATAACATCCCATTCGCCGTCTTTGTGCATATGTGAATCATCTTGTTCTTTCACCATTTTAACAGATTTATAGAAGCCGCTGTTTTTTAGCACAGTATCTAAATATACAGAAAACAGTTGCGGATATGGGCATACTGCAAAACCCAATTGCGCTCCACCCACACCTGTTGGACAATACATACACGAGTCTCTATTAATCTTTAAAATTAGTTTTCCATTATTATTTTCTTTCGGTGAGAAGTCTACTTCGTATAGGTTTGCGAATTTTATAGATTCATTCAATTGATCAAAAATATTTTACGAATGTTACATTTGAGAATAAAAATAATCCTGCAGGATATCCACTAGAACATCTTGAAAGAAACTCTGTAATTCAGGTTTTGCGTGAAGGATATGGTATTGGCGGCCGCTTTTTTAGGGTTGCAACGTATGATGAAGAAAGCAAAAAATGGAATTACAAAGAAAAAGATAATCCAGCGTTTATTGATAGCCATACTTTAAAGAAATTTGAACAAATTCAGCTTAATTTAGAAGCCGCCGACGCTGAACTAAAAACTAAAATTATTGA
>CAJXLZ010000096.1 GCA_913056505.1 uncultured Desulfurellaceae bacterium | reverse complement strand
TTAATATAATTATAATAGCGATAGTATCAAAAACAGGCGAGTATGTATTTAACCCCAAAGCAGATAATGTTATTGACGCCAATTCAACACTTATATGCATCGGCAGAAAAAAAGATATGTCAATATTTAAAGCAAATTTGGAATCATAAGCTTAAGCAGACTTTTTATAAAAAAGGCTATGCAGCAGGAGGATAACAATGCCTATTGTTATAAAAGAATCCGCCAGATTAAAAGCCGGGTAGTGATAATTCCTAAAATAAAAGTCGAGAAAATCCACAACATATCCTTTTGCAACGCGACCGACAAGATTACCCAAGGCACCACCTGCCAACAGCGATAGACCAAGAACAAAAAAAGTATTTCTGTTTTTGCCTTTTACGATCAAAATTACCACTGCCACAAAAACTGCAAAACTTATACCGCACAAAAAAATTACTCTATAAACTTGCGACAGGTGAGCAAATATGCCAAAAGCAATACCGCTATTATGAATATTAACCAAATTGAAGAATCCAGTGACAACGCTTTTTGAGGATTCATAGGGTATAAGTCGCGTTATTTCATATTTAGTGCAGTAATCAAGCATAAAAAAAAGGAGCATCAAAGATACTCCTAAAAATGAATTCTTTTCTCTAAACATTAATCAACAAATTCAACCACAGAAACAGGAGCGGCATCCCCTTTTCTAAAACCCTTCTTCATAATTCTTAAATATCCCCCGTTTCTCTCCAAGAATTTGGGAGCTATATCACTGTAAAGCTTTCTTACAGCTATTTTATTGGGAACAATGGACAGCGCTCTTCTCCTTGATGATAGATTATCAACCTTTGCCATTGTTACAAGCTTGCTAACATACTTTACAATCTCTTTGGCTTTTGCATCTGTAGTTACTATTCTCTCATGTTCAATTAAAGATACAGCCAAATTTCTTAGAAGATGTTTTCTTCTCTCAGAGTCTATGCCCAGTGTTCTATATTTCTTTCTATGCCTCATTTTTGCTCCTCGCTACCTTTTTCTTTTTCTTCAATAACTGCCTTAATCTTATCAATATCCTCACTGCTTAATTCAGTATTAAGCTCAAGGCCCAGTTGTTTCAATGCAGTCTTTATCTCTTTCAACGACTGTTTTCCGAAATTTTTGGTATTCAGCAATTCCGCATCACTCTTCTGTACTAACTGCCATATATATTTAATGCCGTGGCTTCTAAGACAGTTTGACGCTCTAACATTAAGCTCAAGCTCATTAATCATTTTAAATAAGTTTTCATTCATTTTTTCTTCTTTCTCTACAACTACCTCTTCCTGCCACGATTCCTTGAAATTTTTAGAAAACACAGATATATAATTCATTAATATCTGACTTGCCTGATTCAAAGAATCAACCGCCTTAATAGTGCCGTCTGTTTCTATAGTAATAACAAGTCTTTCAAAATCATAATAATCCCTTAAGATACTCTTCTCAACTTTATATTCTACTCGTTTTATAGGCGAAAATAGGGCATCAACAAAGATATGCCCTATATCTTTATCAGAAGTATCCATATTGGCTTGCCTATACCCTATACCTTTCTCTAAATATATAGTCATATCTATGCTGGCATTATCCATAAGCTCTGTGATGTAGACATCCTCATTAGCTATAACCAAATTGGCAGGCAGCTCTATATCTTTTGCAAGCACAACACCGGGTTCATTTCTATGGATAGACACCTCACCTGTTTTAAACCCTTCATTTAGCGCTTTAAATCTCACTTGCTTAAGATTTAAAATAATATTCAGAACATCCTCTTTGACGCCTTCTATAGTACTAAACTCATGCTCAACGCCATCTATTTTGACGCCCACTATTGCTATACCGGGAATTGATGATAATAAAACCCTTCTAAAAGCATTCCCTATTGTTATAGCATACCCTTCATTCAAAGGTTCAAGCGAAAATCTTCCGTAATTATCCCTAGATTCCTCAATTTTAACCTCTTGAGGAAGATGCAAATAGTTAAATGCCTCATTCATATTCACAAGTCCCTCCCCATTATTTGGAATAAAGTTCTACAATAGCATTAGCATTAAAAGGAGGTTGAACATCATCTTTACTTGGAATATCAGAAAATGTTATATTTAATTTATCTAAATCAGCAACAATCCAAGGTGAAATTCCCCTTTTCACTCTCTCGCTAAACGTCTGCTTAATATCTTCCCTTTCCTTTGTTTTCTTTGAAAAACTAACTACATCACCTTTTTTTAGTGTATATGAAGGTATGTTAACTTTCCTACCATTCACAACTATATGGCCGTGTGATATCAATCTTCTCGCTTCTTTGCGTGATGAAGCCATACCAGACCTAAACAGAACATTATCCAACCTTCTTTCAAGCAACTTAATAAGATTCTCACCTGTTTCACCCTTTTGCGTCTTTGCTTTAAAGAAATATCTTCTAAATTGCCTTTCCAGTATTCCGTACAATATCTTAGCCTTTTGTTTTTCTACAAGATGCTCATAATAACTGGACTTTCTTCCTCTTGATGTTCTATCTTTTCCGGGAGGATAAGGTTTCTTCTCAAAAGCACACTTATCTGTAAAACATCTCTCCCCTTTTAAAAACAGTTTGCTTCCCAAAGCTCTACATTTTTTACACATCGCATCATTATATACAGCCATATACTTTCACTCCTACCTACACCCTTCTCCTTTTTGGCGGCCTACAACCATTATGTGGTATAGGCGTAACATCTTTTATAGATTTTATTCTTATTCCACTGGATTGAATCGCCCTTATGGCTGTTTCCCGTCCCGCTCCCGGGCCTTTTACTCTAACATCAACCTCTTTCATACCCATAGCAATCACCTTTTTAGCAGCATTCTCAGAAGCCACCTGCGCTGCAAATGGAGTGCCTTTTCTCGTGCCTTTAAAGCCGCTCCCACCCGATGTAGCCCACGCTAAAACATCTCCGTTTTTATCAGTAAATGTTACTATCGTATTATTAAATGTGGATTGTATGTGCGCAACACCGATGGCCACATTCTTTTTAATCTTCCTTTTTTTCGCAACCTTAGCCATTATTTTTTACTTACCTCCAACTGTCTTTCTGCGTCCTTTTCTTGTTCTAGCATTTGTTTTTGTTCTTTGACCTCTTACAGGCAGACCTCTTCTATGCCTTAAACCGACATAATTCCCTAAATCCATCAGCCCTTTAATATTCATGGCTACTTCTCTTCTCAAGTCGCCTTCCACTTTATAGTCAGAAATAGCACTTCTTAACTTCTGGACCTCATCTGGAGCCAAGTCATTAATTTTCTTACCTGGATCTATGCCAACCTTTTGGACAATCTCTTGCGCAGTCGTTCTGCCTATGCCATAGATATAGGTGAGTGCTATCTCAACTCTTTTATCCCTTGGTAATTCAACACCAGCAATTCTTGCCACTAAAAACCTCCATTATCCTTGTCTTTGTTTGTGCTTAGGATTTTCACAGGTGACCCTTACAACACCTTTTCTTTTTATAACTTTACATTTTGAACAAATAGGCTTCACTGATGGTCTAACCTTCATTATTACCCTCCAAATTATTTATATCTGTAAACTATTCTGCCTCTATCTATGCTGTATGGAGATAGTTCCAATTTAACCTTATCACCCGGCAGTATTTTAATAAAATGCATTCTCATTTTACCGGATACATGAGCCAATACAATATGACCATTGCTTAATTTAACTCTAAACATAGCATTTGGTAAAGATTCAACAACTTCACCATCTATAGAAATACTCTTCTCTTTAGCCATAAATTCTATGCCTCGCTTAAAACAACAGGACCGTTATCCATAATTGCTATGGTATGTTCGAAATGGGCCGATGGTTTATGATCCTTTGTAATAACCGTCCATCCATCTTTCAAAACCTTTACCTCCCATGTGCCCATAGTAATCATAGGTTCTATAGCTATTGTCATACCTACCCTAAGCATAGGGCCTCTTGTAGATGTTGCAGGCACATAATTCAACACCGACGGCTCCTCGTGTAAATTTCTGCCTATACCATGACCGGTATAATCCCTAACAACACCGTATGAAAAACTCTCTGCATAATTTTGAATAGCTTCGGAAATATCATAGAGATGCCCTCCGGGCACGGCTTTATCTATACCCTTGTATAGCGATTCCTTTGTAACCTCTATAAGCTTTTCCTTATCTTTATCTATTTTACCTACAGCCACAGTAATAGCCGAATCCCCATAAAACTCATCATAAATGAGACCAAAGTCCAAACTAACTATATCGCCCTCTTTTAAAAACCTCTTTTTAGACGGTATGCCGTGAACCACCTCTTCGTTGACAGACACACATAATGCATTAGGAAAACCGCCATAGCCCTTAAATGCACAAGCAGCTTTTCTCTTCTTCGCTTCCTTTTCTGCAACTTCATCCAAATACTTGGTTGTTATACCAGGTTTTACCTCATTTTTCAAGATATTGAGCACCTCGCCAACCATATGGTTAACAACTCTCATCTTCTCTATTTCTGCTGTGCTTTTTAGAATAATCATACTACTTTCTTAAGAGCTAATTTTATATTATCAAATATATTATCTTACATTTACATAAATGTCGGACACTCTTGCATACATG
>CAJXLZ010000095.1 GCA_913056505.1 uncultured Desulfurellaceae bacterium | reverse complement strand
CAGGCGGGAAAAAGCGCCGATCCTTGTTTCTTGTCGCTCTGCTTTTTTCTGCCGGTTATTTGCAACGCCATTTTTTGCATCTAACAACCAACTCTTCACCAGAGTATAGCGTTGAGAAAAAGTGCTAAAAAATAAATCAGGAGGACAAAATGGCTGTACCACAAAATGAAAAGCAAAAATGCCAAAAATTACCGCCGATACCTTTGAAAGACTCAGGAAAATACCAGGCCCTACTGTATAAGGCAATTTAACTGTATTGTTTAGAATGATGAAGAAGATTTAAAAGAGAAACTTATTAACCGCATTAAAGCAGTAATTGATTAAACTACCTTTAGCAAGAAGAGCCCTAATGAATAAAGTTTGTCTTAAATATAACTTTTGTGCAACTCTTATCTTAAAAATATAGATTTTTCATAAGAAACTGTTTTGAAAATTGTTCCAAAGTGGTTTTATTTGCATTTTATACTCTATAATAATAGAATTTATGTAGTATTATGCGTTTAGATAAGGATAAAAAAGCTGCGATTTATAAAAATGTACTAAATAAATTGGAGAGTAAACTATGGAAAGCGCTGTTTGATAAAGATATACAAACGATTCAAAATTTATCTAAAATAGAAAATAACCTGCTTAAATCCGATAAAACTGCTGATTGGCTTCTATCCGATATCAGTATATTGAAATTGAGCAAGCGCATAGAAAACAACTTTCGCAAAAAAAACATTAACACAATTCAGGATCTAATTTTTATACAGCCATTGAGGGTTGAGGATTATAGAACAATAAAAACTATTGCAGATGCACAAGATGACACTTATTGCGCAATAAGCGGAAGAGTGATATCTAAATCTTATAGAAACCGTCTTAGTATGCAGATATCGGATTCAACAGGCATTATAATATGCAGTTGGTTTAATACACCATTTTATTTGAGGAAAATATTAAACGCCATTAAAATAGGTGATAATGTTGTTTGTGAGGGCAAGATTATTCGCTTTGGCGGCTATAAAACAATGAACCATCCGATTATTAAAAAATATCAAGATTTTCAGCCAAGATTAAATGTTGTATATCCGACTTATGAAAAGATGCGAAGTAAAACAATTGCCACTGCTATAGAAAAGGCTCTAAATTTGGCGCCAAAAGAACCGTATGATTACCTACCATATACAATAATTGCCAAAGAAAATTTAATCTTTTTAAGTGATGCAATCCGCAAGATGCACACAGATCCGCAAGATAAAAACATCCAAAAAAGGATTAAAAATGAGGAATCATTCTGTTTGATGCTTGCACTGATTATGCAGCATAACAACATCAAGCATAAGAGGTCTCCGAAATTTTTGATAGATGAAGAATTAATAGATAAATTTAGGTCAAGATTACAATTTTCCCTAACAAATGCTCAAAAAAAAGCCGTAAAAGAAATTTTTGATGATATGAGAAAGGATAGACCTATGTTGAGACTTCTGCAGGGGGATGTAGGCAGCGGCAAAACAGTTGTTGCAATTTTCGGTGCATTTGCAGCTTTAAAAAATGGGTATCAAGTTGCTATTATGGCTCCAACGCAGCCATTGGCAGCTCAATTTTTTTCAGAAGCAAAGAGACTTCTTCAGGAATTTAATGTAAAATTGGTAACAAGTTCCACAAAACACAAAGAAATTCTGTATAAACAGCTTGAAAATGGTGAAATAGATTGCATTATAGGCACACATGCATTAATTCAAGAGGGCATACACTTTCAAAATTTAGGTTTTATTGTGATAGACGAACAACATAGATTTGGTGTTGATCAGAGAAAATTTTTATCCGACAAAGGCCTTCATCCCAACACATTAATAATGAGTGCAACGCCCATACCGCGCACACTTGCAGCAATGCTTTATGAGAACAGCGGCCTATCAATATTGGATGAGATGCCAAAGGGAAGAAAACCTGTTAAAACCCTACATCTTACAAAGCAAAACTCAAAAAAAGCTTTCGAAATGGCGCAAAACGAAATAGCAAAACATCATCAAGTATATATAGTCTATCCCTTGATAGAGGAATCGGAAAAGCAGAAAGAAATAGCCGCCGCAACAGATATGTATAAAAAACTGAAAGAAACATATTTTAAGGATTGCACTATTGAGCTGCTGCACGGCAGAATGAATGGCGAAGAAAAAGAAGATATAATTAATAGGTTTAAAAATAGGGAAATAGACTGCTTAATAAGCACAACCGTGATAGAGGTTGGTATCGATTCCCCTTATGCAACGCTGATAATTGTTGAGAATGCGGAAAAATTCGGGTTATCAACACTGCATCAGCTAAGAGGCAGAGTAGGCAGAAATAATATACCATCAACAGCAATTTTTATAACAAAAGAGGATATATCAGAAGAAGCGGCACAAAGAATAGAAACGCTGTGTACAACAAATGATGGATTTAAAATAGCAGAATTGGACTATGAGTTGAGAGGTCCTGGCGATATAATGGGCATAAGACAGCATGGCGAGCAAAACAGCTTGTATATAAATATACTACAGGATAAAAAATTGATAGAGAATGAAAAGAAAAATGTGGAAAGATTGATGCAAATGAGATATCCTTTAAACGGTGGTTTGTTAAAGATGCTTAATGTTAAATGGATGAGAAAATTTGATTATTTACATGTGTGGTGAGATATGAGAGTTTCTATTGCTCAAATGGAGATAGTATCGGGCGATGTTGATAATAATTATAAATTGGGTATGTATCTTATTCAGAAAGCCAAAAATCAGCATAGCGACTTGGTGCTGCTTCCTGAGGTATGGACAACAGGTTTTGCATTCAAAAAATTAGGAGATTTATCAAAAACAACCCCTGAAATATTAAATGATATAAAAAAAATATCTTACGGCATAGTTGTATGCGGCACATATGTTGTTAAAAGAAACAACAAAATTTATAATATATTTTATGCTATATATAATGGTAAAGTAATATTTGAATATACAAAATCGATGCTGTTTTCTGTTACGGGTGAGGATAAATATTTTGATGCAGGTTCTATAAATCAAAAAAACACTTTTGACTTCAACAATACAAGATTTGGCGTATCTATCTGCTATGAGCTAAGATTTCCGGAATTTTTCAGAAAATCTGCAATAGATGGGGCAACCATACATCTTCATCCTGCCATTTGGCCTATCAATAGAATTGAACATTGGAAGACCCTAACAAGGGCGCGCTCCATAGAAAATCAATTTTATCTGCTTGCAGTTAATGGGTGTAAAATGAGCGGAAAATGGAGATTATCGGGCAACTCTACCATTTATGATCCATGGGGAGAAGTTTTAGTCAATCTGCAAAATGCTGTGGGTATTTCAACTATAGATATAGACACAAATTTAATTGAAAATACAAGAAAAAACTTACCGAGTTTGGAAGATTCCCATATATTTTACCGGTAAAATAACACTCGGTTTTTAAATTTAAATTTTATAACTTGGCTTCACTGACGTTTATTGTTATTCATTTCGCATTTCATGTTTCTTTGTTTCAAACTATAAATTATTATCTAAAAGTTTTATTAAAAACCGGGCGATCTTAAAATCAATAACTAATTCTAAGCTATAAAATTTAAACTCATTTAAAATCTGTTTCAAATGCAGGAGCCACACTAACAGCCAAAAAATCCGTCTTCTAAAAACAACCCAATATCACCTTTCCTACTTAAAAATATAACAATATATAATTTTAATCAAACATGGAAATTTAGATCTTACACAATAAATTTAAGTAAAAACCTTTAATGGGGCACCTTCTTTTTTCTTAAGTTTTCTCCTCTTGATTTCATCTTCTAAATCCATCTTTTTTTGATCGTCCAATTTGTGCTTATAATCGCTTATATTATCAATTCTACCTCTCTCTTTCGCAACTTCTAAAAGCCTTTCTCCGACCTTTCTTCCTGTATGCTCTAATGTTTCTTGAGGAAAATAAACAGCTCCGCACCCAGGGCACCTGTATACCTCTATATCCTTCACGACAAGCATTTCACCCTTAACGGGCCTTTTAAATGGTGTAACTACTCTTTTCATATCTCTTCCACAATACTTACATCTCATATTCAATTTACCCCTTTAATAGTATGAAAATTTTAAAAGGGGCTTGAAAGCCCCTTTTAAAAACAATAGGCATACACTTAGGCTTTTATTCTATAAGGTTTGCCATGATCTTTCTCGTATTCCACTTCCCTCATTGTCTTTCTTACAAGATAAATTCTTGTAGGATCAACGATCATTCTCAAAACCTTCAGTTGCTCAATAGTAGGTTTTGGTGTCTCAGGGATATCATCAGTAGGCTTCAACACCTTTCCCTCTCTATTTTTCAGCTCCCAGCCGACATTGTCGATAACATCTTTCAAATCTACACCCGGATGTACACTTTTGAGTCTCATATCGAAGTTGCCGTCTTCAGGATATGATTCCATAACACAAATATCAGATGCCATAACACCCTTGCCGCCTCTTGGTACACCGTAAGCCCATCTTGTTTCACCTTCGGGCCCTCTTGCGCCTGCCATTGTTGTCAAATAACAGCATTTAGGTGGAAATCTTCTCTTTTCCTGAACCATAATAGCCAATGTAAAGTCAGACTGCTGACCGATCGGGTTAGATCCGCCTGAGCCTGTAAATCTTGCGGTAAGACTCAGTAATGATGTTGATGTGCTGGAAAAACTTTATACGATTATACGGCAAAATCCGG
>CAJXLZ010000094.1 GCA_913056505.1 uncultured Desulfurellaceae bacterium | reverse complement strand
CCTTTTGTCATTCCGTATCCACATTTCTGTCATACCGTGTTACTCTTCTGTCATTCCGTGCTTGACACGGAATCTGGATTTTGAAGTCTGGATTCCCGCGTTCGCGGGAATGACAAGAAAAAGTAATGGAACGATATTCTAAAGTCTGGATTTCCGTTTTCGCGGGCATGACACTATTCATACACATAACAAGATCATCTATCTTCTGAGTCGGATATGGTGAGTTGCCTCAATTGCGCTATTTCTTCTTTTAACGCTTTCAGCTCTTTATCTTTATCCTTTATCTTTTTCTTGATGGAAAGTTCATCCACAAACATAAAAAACCAGCCCATAATCATACCCGAAAAAACGGATATAAAGACAACAAGCCATATAGGCATATTATCAAAATGCATACTTAAATATTCTACATTGACCTTGGCGTTGTTGTAAACAATGAATAAAACTAACAACAAAATTATGACGATAACTATAGATAACCGTACTATCTTCATTCTAACCCCCAAAACACTCTTTGAGTTTTTTATAAGTCTCGTTAATAGATTCTGATATCACCTTTGTATTCGATACAATAGGCATAAAATTGGTATCCCCATTCCAGCGCGGAACTATATGAATATGAATATGATCTTCTATGCCCGCACCCGCCGTTCGTCCTAAATTCATACCAATATTAAATCCCTCAGGAGAAATAGCTTTATTAAGCACATCTATGCTTTTGTTTACAAGATTAAACATATTAAGTTCTTCTTCCGGCTTAAGAAAAGTCGGGGAGCTGATATGCCTGTTTGGAACAACCATTATGTGGCCTGCGTTGTAAGGATATATGTTCATTATAACAAATGCATATTTATCTCTATAAATCACCAGTTTATCTTCATCATTATCAGAATTATAAGCATTGCAAAATACGCACCCGTTTTCTTTTTTATCAGAAAGTATATACCCCATTCTCCATGGTGCCCATAACTGTTTCATCATTTCTCCTTAAATTTTTCTATTATCAATAATCCTCTTTGCCTTGCCTATACTGCGCTCTATTGAGCTCGGTTCAACAATTTTTACTTTTATTTCAATGCCTAAGGCGCTTTTCAATTCTGCATTTATCTCATCAACAAGCATCCTTTGATGTTTCATATCGTCAAAAAACAGATGTTCGTTGGCTTCAACCAATATTACAGCATCATCTAATGCACCCACCCTGTTGATTACTATTTGATAATGGGGAGATATGCCGTCTATGCCGAATAGCACCTCTTCAATCTGACTCGGGAAAATATTAACACCCCTTATTATCATCATATCGTCGGTTCTACCTATAGGCTTATCCATACGCGCAAATATACTGCCACAGGCACATTTTTCCTTATTTAATCTTGTAATATCCCTTGTTCTGTATCTAAATAAGGGCAACGCTTCTTTGGTGAGTGTTGTAATAACCAGTTCGCCGTATTCCCCATCTTTCACTGGACGACCTGTATCCGGATCTATAATCTCTGCTATAAAGTTATCCTCATAAATATGCATACCGTTTTGAGTTTCGCACTCCCCCGCGACGCCCGGGCCCATCGCTTCACTGAGTCCATAATTATCATAGGCTTTGATACCTAATGCTTCCTCCAATTTTTTTCTTAAGCCTTCGCTCCAGGGCTCAGCGCCAAACATGCCTACCCTGAGGCATAAATCTTCCTTAGGATTTATGCCCAGTTCCTTGGCAACCTCAGCTATATGCATAGCATAACTCGGTGTGCATACAAGCACCGTTGCCCCGTAATCTTTTATAAGCATAATCTGTCTTTTTGTGTTGCCGCTGGATGCAGGAACAATAGCGGCGCCTAATTTTTCAAGTCCATAATGCAAACCGAATCCGCCTGTAAACAGTCCGTATCCGAAAGCAATATGCACTATATCCTCATCAGTAACCGATGCAGATCGGGCAACTCTTGCAACAAGATCACTCCATGTATCTATATCCTTTTTTGTATACCCTACAACTGTTGGTTTGCCCGTGGTGCCGCTTGATGCATGGATTCTTACAATATTTTTCATAGGTACAGCAAATAAGCCAAACGGATAGTTGTCTCTGAAATCTTCTTTCGTTGTGAATGGTAGTTTTTGAATATCTTCTATACTATTTATAGAACTTTTATTAATACCTATTTTGCTGAACTTTTCTTTATAAAACTTTACGTTACTAAAAGCATAATCTATATTTTCTCTTAACAGTTCAGTCTGCAAATTCTCTATATCTTGTCTTGATAAAAGATTTTTTGGATTATCCCACATTATATTCACACCCCGTACTAAACATTTTTTATATAATCCCTATTTAACAATTCAACATCGGAAGATAAAAGTTTTTCTATAGCTACATCTATATCTTCAAACCTAAACAACATAACCGCTTTTTTCTCTAATGCATTAATGAACGTATACATATATTCCACATTTAGATCTTCTTTTGTGATTATGCCGAGCAGATTTGATAATCCGCCGCATTCATCATCAACAGCTATTGCCAACACACTGTTTTTTCTCGCTATAAAATCCTTGTCCATTAAAGCATCATATGCAACCTTAGGCTTATCAACTATGAACCTCAATATACCGAAATCTACGGTATCTGCCAGACTCATTGCTCTTATATTAACACCAGCTTCTTTTAATACCTTTGTTACGCTAAAAAATCTGCCCTTTTTATTCTCTATAAATACACTTATCTGATCTATTTTATACACTTCTGTATCCATACAAACCTCCTATGAGTTACTCAAGTTAACCATATATTACCATTTTAAAAAATCAGCTGCTAACCCGATAAATCCATATTTTTCTACAAATATTTAATCCGGTCAGCTTCCCTTTTAATCTACCATTTTGGTAAGAAAAAGCAAGCATTTAGGTATTAATTCACTTTATATATTCTGCCAAACATTTTCATCTATTTGAAGCAGTTGTTGCTAATATTTTATGATTTCTAAGAAAAAGCATTAATCTTAAACTAAAACAGCAATTAATTAATAAAAAGCTTGCTTTTTATTAAACTTTTACTACACCTGTGAGTAACTTATTTATGTTTTTTTGGAGGAGAAAGTTCATGAAATCGTGTGATGTATTAGTTTTGGGTGCCTCGGCTGCAGGGATGTCCGCGGGAAACGTCGTAAAATGATATCATCCTGAGAAATCAGTGATGCTTTTTAAGAATGTTAAAAAACTGTTGTTTCTTGTAGCATGCCATATATTTATAGCGAGTTCAAGGATGTTAATAAGAATGTTGTTCCGAATGAGTATGCTACGCAAAGTGGCGCAGAGTTATATATTGATGAAGCCGTGGATGGCGACTTGAAGGAAAAAGTAATTAAATTTGCAAGTGGAGAAGAAGTTAAATATGATAAATTAATCCTCGGACTTGGATCACATCCATTTGTTTCGCCCATACCCGGACGTGATTTAAAGAATGTTTTTACAGTCAAGAAAGATGTGAATGTTCTGCAAGATATATATGATGCTTTGAATAGATCAACGAATATCGTGATTATCGGTGGCGGTTTCATCGGCGCAGAGATAGGTGAACAATTCTCAAATATACCCGGCAAAAATGTTACAATAGTTGAGGTACCGCCTCACTGCCTGCTTCTTGCTATGGAAGAAGAATTTGCCGTTATGGCAGAAAATAGGCTGAAAGATGCCGGAATAAATGTTCTTACTAATGCTTCTGCCAAGGCTATCAACGGAAATGGCTCCGTTGAATCAGTTGAGCTCACAACCGGCGAAAAAATTCCGGCAGATATGGTATTAATCGCTATCGGAGCAGCAGCAAATGTGGATTTAGCCAAAAAACTCGGTTTGGAAGTTGATATGGAAATGGGAATTCAGGTAGATAAATATATGTAGATAAGCAATCCAGATGTTTTTGCTGCCGGTGGCTGCGCGACAAAGGTATCATTTATTACAGGAAAACCTGTACCCGAAAGATTAGGATCTATTGCTACCGAGGAAGGGTTTATGGCTGGATATAACACATACGCTTCGGACAAACTGGCAATGAAGGGCGCCATAGGCGCTTTTGGAATAAAAATAGGCGATAGAGTATTTGCGGCTGACGGATTTACAACAGGTATGTGCAAGATGAATAATGTTGGATATTATGAAGGTAATTTTGTAGGACCAGATAGGTATCCTCCTATATTTGATGATGTTACAATGGACACAAAAGTTAAGGTGATATTTAGAAAGAGTGACAACAAACTCATAGGCGGAAGTGCCACAGGTAATTTACAGGCTATAGAGATGGCAAACGTTATATCTGCATGTATCCAAGCCGGATATACTGTTAAGGATTTGTCTACTACTCAGTTTGCAACACACCCTAAACTTACAGGATCTCCCTTGGGAAATATATCTGCTGGGTAGCTGAAAACGCTTTAAGAAATAGATAATCAGTTATAAAGCCCTCAATTTGAGGGCTTTATTTTAATATTTCCAATTTTTTGTTACCAAAATTTATATACTTTTTAAACACACAGCAAAATACTCTTTTGCTTGACAAAATAGTATTAATACATAAAATCAAAATGCATTTATTGGGATGTCGTCTAATGGTAGGACAGCGGACTCTGGATCCGCTGGTCGGGGTTCGAATCCCTGCATCCCAGCCAATGTGGCCCTATCGTCTAGCGGTTAGGACGTCGGCCTCTCACGCCGAAAACAGGGGTTCGATTCCCCTTGGG